>RPQK01000027.1 GCA_003819755.1 Acidobacteriota bacterium
CGATGGTGCCGACAGCGCGGACGGGGCGGGACGCCCCTTGCCCCAGTGCAGGCGGGACGCCTGCGCTCCCAGGGGACGCCCCCACTCTCGCTTCTTATTTGAGCGCTTATGCCCCTTTGGGGTGGTTGGGACCCTTTTCAACACCCTCGCGTCGTGCGCGGCTCTGTATGGTTCGGTGAAAGCTGACTCTGTTATAATCCACTCTTTTGAGGTTTCGGTCCGGCCTGGTGCCTTCGGGAGAAGTTCCCTCCTGCTTGTCGACCGACGTTCAGATTGAGGAGTGACCAGTGGAGAGACAACTAGCTAAAGCTTACGAGCCGGCAGAGGTCGAGTCGAAGTGGTACAGATTCTGGGAGGAACACGGTTACTTCCGTGCCGATCTTGGGTCCGCAAAGCCACGCTACTCGATTGTCCTGCCTCCTCCCAATGTCACGGGTTCGCTGCACATGGGGCATGCCCTGAACATCACGCTGCACGATGTTCTCGTCCGTTGGAAGCGTATGAAGGGTTTTGATGTCCTGTGGCTGCCGGGGACCGATCATGCCGGGATCGCGACACAGAACGTCGTGGAACGAAGACTCGCAGGACAAGGACTTCACCGAACCGACCTGGGCCGGGAGAAATTCGAAGCGGTCGTCTGGGACTGGAAAGAGCAGGCTGAGAACAACATCCTGACTCAGATCCGACGGTTGGGCTGCTCTTGCGATTGGAGCAGGAAGCGGTTCACTCTGGACGAAGGCTTGTCGCGCGCGGTTCGCGAAGTGTTTGTGCGTCTGTACGAGGATGGTCTGATTTACCGGGGCGAGTATCTCGTCAACTGGTGCCCCCGTTGTTCGACCGCCATTTCGGACCTCGAAGTGAACTACGAGCCTGCTCAAGGCCACCTCTGGTATCTCCGGTATCCCGTGAAGGACAGCGATGAATCGGTCGTGGTGGCGACCACGCGGCCGGAGACCATGCTTGGAGATACCGCTGTTGCCGTTCACCCGGACGACGAACGCTATCAGCACTTGATTGGCAAAACAGTCGTGCTCCCCTTGATGAACCGGGAAATCCCAGTGATTGCCGATGCTTTCGTCGAAAGGGAATTTGGGACCGGAGTCGTGAAGGTGACTCCGGGACATGACCCGAATGATTTCGAAGCCGGGCTTCGGCACAGCCTTCCGATCCTGAAAGTGATCGGCGAGGATGCCCGGATGACCGCACACGCGGGTCAGTATGCCGGCCTGGAACGGCGGGAAGCTCGAAAACGCGTGGTGGCCGATCTGGAACAGCAGGGACTGGTCGCGAAACGAGAGAACTACTCGCATAACGTCGGCCACTGTCAGAGATGCGATACGGTGATCGAGCCGCTCGTGTCAAGACAGTGGTTCGTGAAGGTGAAGCCGCTTGCCGAGCCGGCGATCAAGGCCGTCGAAAGACAAGGGACGAGCTTTGTTCCCGACAACTATGCCCGCGTCTATTTCGAGTGGATGAACAACATCCACGATTGGTGCATCAGCCGACAGCTCTGGTGGGGGCACCGGATTCCCGCCTGGTACTGCAATGCATGCGCAGAGATGATCGTGGCGCGTCAGGCGCCTGTCAGTTGTCCGAAATGCGGGAAAACCGAACTGCGGCAGGAATCGGATGTTCTGGACACTTGGTTCAGCTCTGCTCTCTGGCCATTCTCGACGCTGGGGTGGCCCGAGCAGACAGCGGAGTTGAAGACCTACTATCCGACGAGTGTGCTTGTCACTGGTTTCGACATCATTTTCTTCTGGGTTGCCAGGATGATGATGATGGGTCTGAGGTTCATGGGGGACGTCCCGTTTAAGACGGTCTACATCAACGGTTTAGTCCGGGACGAACACGGCCAGAAGATGTCGAAGTCCCGCGGGAACATCATCGATCCTCTTCAGATCATCGACCAGTATGGGACCGATGCGGTCAGGTTCACGCTTGCGGTGATGGCGGTGCCCGGGACTGACATACCTTTCTCGATCAGCCGCATGGCCGGATATCGCGCCTTCTGCAATAAGATCTGGAACGCCGGTCGATTTCTGTTGCTGAACCTGGGCGAGACCGGCCCCGTTTCCGTCGAGCAGGTCAACCAGCTTTGGGAGTCGGGGAAGCTCGAGTTGGAACACCGGTGGATCCTCGGACGGCTGCAACAAGTGATCGCGGCCTGCAACGAAAATCTCGAAAAATACCGATTCCACGAGGCGAGCAACGAGCTTTATCACTTCTTCTGGCACGAGTTCTGTGATTGGTACATCGAGCTGGTCAAGCCGGCAATAACCGGAAACCGGGATGAGGAAGCACAGGCGAGAGCCAGGGCAGTGGCCCTCTACACCCTCGACGCCTCGCTGAAGCTGCTCCATCCGTTCATTCCGTATATCACGGAGGAAATCTGGCAGCTCTGCCCGCATGACGGCCCCTCCCTGATGGTGTCCGCGTTCCCTGAAGGGCGTGCCGATTGGATTGACACCGATTCATTCCGTGAGATTGAGCAGTTGCAGGAGCTGATAACCGCGGTTCGGACTGCAAGGGCGGAAAACAACATCGACCCTCGCCGCAGACTGGCACTCCGTCTGGTCTCCAGCGCCGAGGGAACCAGGACTATCGAGAACCAGAGGGCCATGCTGCTGAATCTCGCCCAGCTGAAAGACATTGAGTTCGTGCCCCAGTTGGACGGAAAAGGAGCGAAGACCGCCCACGGAGTCGCTAAGCTGGCCGAGTTTGCTCTCGTCGTGGAGGACGCCCTGGACATCCAGGCCGAGAAACAACGGCTCGGCAAGCAGATTGCCCGCTTGCGCGATGATATCGAGAAGCTCTCCGCGAAGTTGGGTAACGCTGATTTCGTGCAGAGGGCGCCCGCCCCCGTGATTGAAAATAACCGAAACCGCCTGGCGGAGGCGGAGCAGCAACTACGAGTGCTTCAGGAGAAACTGGATGAACTTTCTCAGTCTTGATGAGCGATTGAACGACGCTTTGATTGAGGATCTGGGCCGCGGAGATATCACCACCGACGCGATTATCCGTTCACTGGGATCAAAACAGGATAAGGCGACAGCCAGGGTCATCGGCAAAGAGAGCCTTGTCCTCGCCGGTTGGCCGATCCTGGTTCGTGTGTTCAGGGTGCTGGGACAGATTGAAGAGGAGCCGCGCTTTGGCGAGGGGGATTGCGTTGCCAAGGACCAGGTAATCGGCATCATCCGGGGGGAACCGGCCACGCTGCTTAAAGGAGAGCGAGTCGGGCTCAATATTCTGCAACGAATGTGCGGTATTGCGAGCGAGACACGCGAGTTTGTCGGTCGGGTCTCCCACACTCGCGCTAAGATCCTGGACACCCGCAAGACCACTCCCTTGTGGCGAGACCTGGAAAAGTATGCGGTGCGGGTTGGAGGAGGTTCCAGTCATCGTCATGGCCTCGACGACGGCATCCTGATCAAGGAAAACCACAGTGCCGTGGCGGGCGGAATTGCCAAGGCCATTCGTGCCTGCCGGGAATCCGCCTCTCATCTTCACCGAATCGAAGTCGAAGTGCGAAACCTCGAAGAGCTGAAGGAGGGACTGGCCGCCGGAGCTGACATCGTTCTGCTCGACAACATGCCGGCTGAACAAGTCAGACAGGCGGTCAAAATCGTGGATGGCCGATGCCAGATCGAGGTGTCTGGCGGGATCCGGCTGGAGAACGTCGCGTCCTACGCCGAAGCCGGCGCCGATTTCATTTCGCTTGGTGCCCTGACTCACTCCTATAGGGCACGAGATATCAGCATCTTGTTCGATTGAGCCCATAAGGTAATCATGAGCATTTTCAACTACAAAGAACGCCCGGGTTATTTTTCGCGGCTGAAGGAAGCCCTCAAGAGCACGACCGAGGATATCAGCCGGAAAATCGACGTCGTAATGGGGACGTCTGAGAGCCCTATTACGGAGGCGCAGTTAGACGATCTTGAGGCGATCCTTATCGGTGCCGATCTCGGTGTGGATACGACGACCGGTGTCATCGAGAAGATCCGGGAGGAAACGCGGGGGAGCGGCTTTCTCACCTCTTCTAAAGTCAAGCGGATGATCCGCGAGGAACTAATCAAGATCCTGGGCGGAGACATCGACTGGGACGAAGAGAATCTGGCAAAGGGTCGGCCCTACGTCGTCCTCGTCGTCGGTGTCAATGGGGTCGGCAAAACGACAACGATCGGCAAACTGGCGCACCGGTACAACAAGCAGGGCAAGAAAGTGATCATCGCGGCCTCCGACACCTTTCGAGCGGCCGCAGTGGAGCAGTTGGAGATCTGGAGCCAGAGGACCTCGACGGAGATCGTCCGCCAGGCCCAGGGAACGGACCCGGCGGCCGTTCTGTTTGATTCCATAGCGGCGGCGAAGGCGCGAGGCAAGGATGTCCTTATTGCGGACACCGCTGGACGGCTTCACACGAAAGCCAACCTGATGCAGGAATTGGACAAAATGCGCAGGATTGCCGGCCGTGAAGTTCCGGGCGCGCCCCACGAGGTCTTTCTGATAATTGACGCCACGACCGGTCAGAACGGTCTGATTCAGGCCCGTCAGTTCCTGAACATTTCCGGCGTAACCGGGCTTATCATAACGAAGCTGGACGGCACAGCGAAAGGCGGGATAGTCGTGGCTATCGCCAAAGAGCTCAAGATCCCGATTCGCTATGTAGGGGTCGGAGAGAAGAAGGAAGACCTGATGCGGTTCTCCGCCGAGGCATTTGTGGACGGGCTCTTCGCGGAAACGACGAGAGTTTGACCCGAAACAGAAAAGACCTCAAGGACCTCAAAGACCTCAAGGACCTGGCTGGTGCCTGTCCTTGGGGTCTTTGAGATCCTTGAAATCTTTTACTTTGCTGGGATGCCTGTCTACTCTGCCCGATAGGTCGATGAACCACCCGGCGTGTAAGCCAGGTTAAAGTTGCTGGCCACTCTGCTCAAGGAACTCTGCACTTCACGCCAGTCATCCTGAAGATGACCGAAGGTATTCACGGACTGCAGCAACTGGTCGATGTCCTCCGCCTGCCTGACCAGGTTCTGGGCCGCCCCGCGAATCCGGTTCGAGGCGTTGTTCCGCGCGAATTGTTGGAACTGCTTAGTTGAGTTGGCGAAATTGCTGATCGCCATGTAGAGGCGGGTCGCATCTTCGGACTCCTGATCCGACGAGCGAGAGGATTCGGCGATCCTGGAGTCATCTTGAATCATGCTCCAAACGTGTTGCGAGTGCCGGTCGAGCTCGGACGCCAGGTCGCGAATGTTCTCGCGGCTGTACCCCGCGGTTGCTGAACCATTGTCGCTCCGGCCATAGCGGTCATCGCTTTGCTCATAGCGGTCATCGCTACGGGCGCTTTGGTCCGTTGTGGAGCCGATGCCGACCGTCGCCATCTCGACATCTTTTTCCAGGTAGAATCTGAACTTCTGTTCCGGATCAAACTCCACTTTGTCATTGTCAGTGATCAGGATCGTGGCGACTCCTGCCCCAGCGCCAACGGCTGCTCCTATGATGGCGCCCTTCAGCCCGCCTGCGATCGCGCCTATGACAGCACCGACACCGGCGCCGCCGCCGACAATCGTTTCGTCACGATGGTCGCCTTTTTCCTCGTCCTTCGTACGAACAATGATGTTGTTCGTGTCCAGGTCGTAGTTGCGGTTGCCCGACCGCAGTTCGGTCAGGGTCATCTCTATCATGTCGCCTTCGTCACGGTCGCCATTGTTGACCCGAAGCAGCTTCCCGCGCACCAGATCCCCCCTGCGCGCCACTGCATTTCCGTCTTCTATGAGATCCTGATCCAAAACCGCTTCGAACTTGTCGCCAGTTTTGGCCTTTTCACTGCTTATCCGCTCCGTCAGCCGAACCTGGATTGCCGTGCCTCGTGGCAGGTCCACGTTCCGTTGACCCCAGACTTGGCTGGTCAGGAGGAGAACAACGCTGAGAAACGTTGGATAGAGACTCCTTTTCATGAAATTACCTCCTTGCTTTCTTCCAGTGTTCCGAGCAAACGACGTGCCAGCCCGGGGGTGAGGCAGGTAGACGCAAAAACCTTTTATTTCATTGTGTTTAAAGAATGGCTTGGCCAGCCCGTTCGCGGCTGCCGGAATCGGCGGGGAAATTCTCCCCGAAGGAGGCGGTTACCAGTTGGGACACAAGGGACAGAAGGGACACAAGGGACACAAGGGACAGAAGGGACACAAGGGACTCTTGGATCCCTTCTGTCCCTTCTCAGAAACCCGCCCCCCGCTGACCTGCTTTACAGCGGCTTTCCTTGGCTGGGGGGCTCGGGCTTGGCGAAGCGAATATCGCTGTCGAGGACGACGGTTATCGATGCTCCTTTAGGCAGGTCGACCTCCCTGTTCTTCTTGAGGGCGCCTATTATTGCCCCGGTGGCCGCCCCGGCTCCGGCGCCGATTCCGACGCCCCTCCAGCTTCGGCTTCCGAGGCCACCGATCGTTCCTCCGACCGTGCCTCCGGCTAACGTTCCTTTACCGATGTCCTCAGCCTGGCCCCCGCTCGCCTGAATTTTCCCCTCTTCGTCGGGCGATCCGGTTTCGTAGCCTTCTGCCGAGGCGAGAACGGCCCGGATATCTCTGGTAGTACCGTCAGGAAGGATGATCGTGTCGAACTTCAGCCCGAGCTCGGCTTTGCCCCGGAGTCGTCCGGCTTCCTTGCTCGTGTCGACATGCCCGATCACATAGCTGCCGACCGGCAGCACGATTTTGTCATTGACGGTAACGGGCACAGCGATCCGCCCGTAGAATTTGTCTCCCGTGCTCGCGGTGCGGGAACTGATACTTCGTTCGAGTGTGATGAAAATCTCGGTTTTCTTCGAGATTGTCACATTGTCTATTGTCTGTGCTGAAACGGGTCCGAGCAGTCCAGCAAGAACCAAGAGGCACGCGCTTTTTGACTTCATATCTCCTCCCAAGTGTAACGGCGAGGGCGCTTTTGCGCGAACACGCCGAGTAAAATCATGCCGGCCACAAATCCCCCTATATGGGCCCACCAGGCCACTCCTCCGCTCGTCTCGGTCGTCGTCGCAACCGCTGCGGTGCCGTTGAATAGCTGGACGAGGAACCAGGAGCCCAGCACCAGGAGTGCGGGCAATTCGACAACCGGCCAGATGATGAGGAAGGGAACCAGCGTGAGAACCCGTGCGAAAGGATAGCTTAGCAAGTACGCGCCTAGCACGCCGGCAATCGCTCCGCTGGCGCCAATACTTGGGACGTGGCTATTCAAGTTGAAGACGATGTGAGCCGCACTGGCCGCGATGCCGCACAACAGGTAAAAGAGCAAGAACCGAAAATGGCCCATCCTGTCCTCGACGTTGTCTCCAAAAATCCAGAGGTACCACATGTTGCCGATTAAGTGGAGCCACCCGCCGTGCAGGAACATCGAGGCGAACAGGGCAGTAACGGTCACGCTCAGGACTTGTGCCGGGTACTGAACGGTGAGTTGCAGTCTGGCCGGGATCACCCCATAGAGCCCCACAAACTGCTCGAGCGCCCGGGCAGGAAGCAGCAGCTGATAAAAGAAGGCCAGAACGTTCACGACGATAATCAGCAAGGTGACCAGGGGATAGCGCCGAGAGGGAATGTTGTCTCTAAACGGAATCATCTCGGGAAATTATCCCCTAAAACAGTTTAGATGTCGCGGGTAGGCGCAGGGTTCAGGGGGAAAAGCAGGGGCGAAGGGGCGGAGGGGCGGAGGGGAAGGGGCAAAGGATCAAAGGATCAAAGGGGATCAAAGGGGCAGGCGGAGGGGCGAAGGGGAGAAGGGAAGAAGGAAATATCGAATATCGAATATCGAATATCGAACAAAAAACGATGAATGTCGAAGGCATGAATGCGCTACCTTTTCCCTCGACATCTCATCGTTTTTGTTCGACATTCGATATTCGATATTCGATATTCGATATTCCCTTCGCCCCTTCTCCCCCTTCGCCCCTTCTCCCCCTTCGCCCCTTCTCCCCTTCGCCCCTTCTCCCCTGCCTTCTAGAGCTTCACGACCTGCGCCGATTGAACGGCGGGGATGGCTCTGATCCTGTTCAGGCAGGCTTCTGGGATTTCGCTGTCGGTGTTGACCACACCCACTGCGTGTTCGTGGCCGCGCCCGAGGACGAACGAGGCGATGTTGATTTTCGAATCCCCGAGTATTGTTCCCACCTGGCCGATTACACCAGGCGTGTCCTGATTCCGGATGAACAGCAGGGTCCCACTCAGTTGGGTTTCGACAGGAATCCCGTCCACCGAGACGAGGCGGGGATTCCCCTGGTGGAGAAGCGCGCCTTCCACCCACTCACTGGACTCGCCGGAGCGGAGCTGGATGCTGATCATGTTCGTATAGCTTCGCTCCCGGCTGCTTACCGTTTCGATCACCGATATGCCGCGCTCTTTCGCATAGCTCATAGCGTTCACTTCGTTGACCGTCTCGCACAGACTGGGCTGCAGGACCGCCTTCACGATATAACTCGTGATCGGCTTGTAGTTGCGGCGCGTGAGCTCCCCGTAGTAGCGGATTCCGATCTCGGCAATGCGGATCTGCGATATTTGACTCAAGAATGAACCAAGACTCTCTCCCAGACGCGCAAACGGCAGAATCTGCGAGAGTTCCTTCGGCGTGATCGACGGGAAGTTCACCGCATTGCAGATGATCTCGCTTTGGAGGTAGTCAGCGATCTGAACCGCAATGTCGTACCCGACCTTGGCCTGGGCCTCGACCGTCGACCCCGCGATATGCGGGGTGACGATCACCTTGCCAGTCGCGAAGAGCCTCGGGTTGATCTGGGGTTCGTTCTCGAAGACGTCGAGGGCCGCGCCGTTCAGTTTGCCTTGTTCCAGAGCCTCGATCAGGTCTTCTTCTACTATCAGCTTGCCCCTGGCCGTGTTGACGATCGAAGCGCCTTTCTTCATGAGGGCGATGCGATCTTTGTTGATCAGACCCAGGGTTTTCTCATTCATCGGCAGATGAAGGGTCAGAAAATCCGCCCGCTGCAGGATTTCCTCCAGGGGCTTTAGTTCAACCCCGAGATCATGAGCGTACTGTTCGGTGACAAACGGGTCGAAGGCGAGCACCTTAGTGTCAAAGGCCATGATCCTCTTGGCGACCACCGAGCCGATTTTCCCCAACCCCAGGACGCCGAGAGTTTTTCCCTGCAGTTCCTGCCCGATAAAAGCGTTCTTGTTCCACTTGCCGGTCCTCAAGCACGCGTCCGCGAAGGGAATCTTGCGCGCCAGGGAGAGCAAAAGAGCCACCGCATGCTCGGCCGCACTGACGCTGTTGCCCCCCGGTGTGTTCATCACCACTATGCCTTTTCGGGTTGCGGCGGGGAGGTCGATGTTGTCGACACCTGCCCCGGCTCGGCCGATGGCCTTCAGCTGTTGTCCGGCCTCTATCACTTCCCGGGTAACTTTGGTCTTGCTTCGGACGATCAGGGCATCGGCGTCGCGGATCTCGGACAGCAAGGCTTCCGGCGCCAATCCAGGCTGGTTGACGACCTGCAGTCCGGGCTGTTTCTGTAAATACTCCACACCTTCAGGTGACAGGTTGTCGCTAATAAGTACTTTCATGTTTAGTTCTGCCTTGCCTCCAGCATCGCCGCTTTGATTCCGACACCGGGTTCGATCGATTGACCCATTTCCAGAAGACACAGTTCGATGGCGGAAAGAACGGAAAACACGTCGAGTGTGTCGAAATAACCGAGGTGCGCGATCCGAATGATTTTGCCTTTCAGCTCCCCCTGGCCTCCGGCCACTTTGACTCCAAAGCGGGACTCGAGCTTCTTGCTCAATTCAGAAGCAGACACACCTTCCGGCGGGAAGGCGGCTGTCGCGGCACTGGCGGGCGATTGGGAGAGCAGCCGGAAATTCAGGGCAAGCAGCCCTTGGCGGGTGCAACGGGCCATAAGCTCCGCATCGGCAATGACGTTATCCAGACCTTCGCACAGAATTTCTTTGCAGGCAACATTGAGCGCGACCACGAGCGAGACGTTCGGCGTCCAGGCCGTCTGTCCAGTCTGCTGGTTCTTGAGCTCCTTGGCGAGGTTGAAGTAGTACCGGGGAGAAGCGGCTCCCGAAAGCTTTTGCAGGGCCCGCGGGCTGAGCGACATGAACGCCAGGCCGGGCGGCAGGGCGAAAGCTTTTTGCGAACCGCTGATCACGACATCCAGGCCCCAGGCATCGGTCTCGAGCGGCTGGCAGCCGGCCGTCGTGATCGCGTCAACGATGATAAGAACCTCCGGGAACTCGCGCCTGACGAGGTTCCCTATGCTTTCCAGGTCGTGAGCCGTAGCGGTCGAGGTCTCACAACCCTGGATCAACAAACCCTTAGTCCCAGGGTTTCGCTGCAAGGCTTCGCCGATCTCTTCTGCTGTCGCCGCATCCCCGTATTCCTTGGTCAGGGTGACGCACGGGATTTGAAAAGCCTGGCAGATCTCGACCCAGCGTTCACCGAACTTGCCCGCCACAACCGCCAATGTCTGGTCCTGGGGCGAGAACAGGTTGCACACGGCCGCCTCCATGGCGCCGGTGCCTGAAGCAGTTAAGATGAGCACCTCGTTCTGGGTCCGCAGGATTTCCTGCAATAACCGGCGGGTCTCCAGGAACAGCTCTTTGAATTCCTGGGTCCGGTGGTGGATGATCGGTCTCGCCAAGGCAAGCTGAGCTTGCGGAAGCAGAGGGGTAGGGCCAGGTGTAAAGATCCTCGTTTTTCGCATAGTCCGCAAATGATACAACGAGCCGCTGACGGAGACAATAAGCGTCTAGGCAGGACAGGCAGGCCTACAGAGCCGCACTCTGCGGGCGGCTCTGTACCGACGGGTGAGATGGCCTATCGATCTACGACGAGGGAACAAGTTTGGCGAGCTTGAACGTCATAGGCACGAACTGCCGCGGTGCCGACTGTGCGAGAACCGGGGCGGGAGAAGCCTTCGTTCTTCGGTCAAACAGTTGAATCATCATGAAATTCTTGTCTCCGCTCGGAGCTTGGAAGATCCCCGAGACCTCGTAGTTACTTACCCCCCGGCCGACGACCTGATTTGGTAAATCCACCAGAATTCGGCCTTCTCCTTTGCTGTTGCAGGGTTCCAGGACTCTGATCAAAACCTGTTTGATCGTGGCTCCGTCGTTCTTCACGCTGAAGGTGAACGTCACACGCATCCCTTGGCCGGCGCCGTGCGTCATTAGCTTCAGCGATTCGTTCATAAAATGTACCTTGGACGACTGGGCCTGCACGACAAGAGCCGCAAAACCGACTACAACTGCGAGGATTAAGACGAAAAGCGGAACCAATCTTCCGAGTCTCATAACGCCTCCTGGCTGGTTCGTTACACCGGTTAGCAGGCCGAGTATAGAAGCGGCTCACTTGCCTGTCAAACGCGCATTGCCGCTGCGTATTGCCCACTGATCTCAGACCGTCGCCTGACTTCCCGAGCCGCGCACGACGCACAGCGAAGCGAGCAGAGCGGACCACCCAGTCAGCGGGCAGCGGGCAGCAGAAGTCAGTACCACTTCTTGCCTTCCAGGCGGCAGATGAGGCGGTAGCGGCGTCGCTCCAGTTCGGGCGACTCGGGATAAATGGCCAGCGCTCGTGCGACGAGGTCGAGGGCGTCTTGAAAGGCTCGTTTTCGGTGCTCGAGGATCTTGGCTGCTTCTTGAAAGGCTTCAAGCGGCGGGAGCGGATCCTCCCGAATCAGGGTAAAACAGACCTCCAGAGCGGCATCCTCGTCTCCCATCCGCCTGTGGAGGCGGGCCAGATTGAACAGCACGTCGGCTCGACGCCCCAGGCAGCGTTCGTCAGCCAAGCTTCTTTCAAGGAACGCGGCAGCCTCCGGAAGTCGCCCGCGCCGGGAATGGAAGCGGGCCAAAGACAGGGAGTCGATTATAGGAACGATTTCGGAGACGGCTACGCATTGTCCGGCGACCCCGAGCAGGATCGCCATGCTGATGATGTCCCGCCGGTTGTGCTCCAGCACTTCCCGCAGAGGGCCGAATTCGCCCCAATGCAGGTAGTTGAAGTACGAAACCGGAATCAAATGGCTTGGCAAGTCGGGAGATCGATCATAGTTCAACACATGCTTTTCAAGTGTCTGCAGGCTGCAGTCTTCGAAGTGGCCGCGCCAGAGCAGTCTGCAAGGATGGAGCAGATCCAGGTGAACAAGAGCTTCACAGGGGTTATCAAGTCGCTGCAGGACAAAGCGGTTCTGGAGCAGGCTCAGGTCAAAACTCTTTCCGTTGAAAGTGACCAAGGACCGAAAGCCCTTTCCGCCGGCGAAGCCGCCAATCAAGTCGGAAAAGTCGGACAAAAAAGCATGCTCGGACTCGAAGTCCGGGAGGAAAAACTGGACAAGCCGGAAGTCACCATTCTCGAAGTAACCGGCCCCGATCAGAAATGGATAGGTTCCCGCCCCGCCTGCCAGTCCAGTGGTCTCCGTGTCAAGGAACAGGGCCGACGAGACGTCGAACTCTGAAAGAGAGCAATCTCCGGTCAGAAGAGCGGCAACAGGGCCGGAAAGGGAAGAGAGCGTATCAAAGGAATGATCCCCGTGCGAGTAGAACCATGGCAGGGTCTTTTCCACCCGAACGATTTTCCCGGAGGCCGTTTCCTTCCAGCGTCCTTCGAGGTGCTCGGCAATCGTAAACGTCTCGCGCTGATGGAGCTTTTCCAGACGTTTGCGGAGACCAGCGTCCTCGTCTTTCGATCCGTATATCTGCTGCAAGCGGGACTTCAGGTCCATAGGTTCCGGATTCAGCTGCGTCGCTCGGGTGGTGCCAGGACCCCGAGGATCTCCAGCGCGTGGCGCTTGGTCGTTTTTCCAAGCTCATCAACTGGCCCCACGCAGGAAGGACAACCATTCCGGCAGCCGCAGCCACCGATCAGATTTCGAGTTTGCTCGAGCAGTCGGGCATGATTCGAAAACAAAACCTCAGAAAACCCGACTCCTCCCGGGTAGTTGTCATACAGGAAAATAGTCGGATCGAATGTTGCGAGTTGATCGGCGGCCGCGGTTTCGGTACCGCCGGCCGCAGAATAGAACCCGAGGCCTTCGCGCTCGGGTTTCGCAAACCACCCTGCCGATCTGTCTCCGACGCTGCGGCCGATGTCCCGGACATCGCACATAAGGAGCAGGGCGGCCAGGTATTGGAGGGCGTAAGCGATCCCCAGAAAGGCGTAGATGATTTCGGTCCGTGTCAGGGCTGCAGGGAGGGCCTGCTCGGTGACCGAGAACCAGTACGAGGTGGTGTGAAGTTCGTGAACAGGAAGATCGATCTTCCCGTATCCCAGATTCTCGTGAGTGTACAACTTGATCTTTTTGAAGCCCGGAAATTTCTTCGCCAGATGTACCTCGCCGTATTCTGATGTCATCCCGCGGTCGGCTTTGGTCTCATCGATTTTCAGGACCCGCAGACCAGAATAGGTGATGGCCTGGGTGTAATGGTCAATCTTCACCTCGTGCACATATGCTTTCCTGCGCGGATAGTCGAGGGTGTCGACATAGAACTGCCGGCCTTCGCACATGTAAATCGCGTCCTTGTGGATCAGTTCCGGAGCGCTGTCGAAATCAACTTCCGCAATCGCCCGGTTCCCCTCATCGCTATTCAGTACCAGGAAGTTCTCATCGGCCACGTGACGGAGGCTGACCGAGTCGGCCGGATAGCTTTCGCTGCTCCAGTGCCATGAATCGCCCGACCGGCAAAGTATCCGCTGATCGGCAAGAAAATCGAGGATCTCCACCAGGTTTTCCTTCCCGAAATTTTCATTCTTCTGAAACGGGAGCTCGAAGGCGGCGCACTTCACGTGGCTGACCAGGATCTGCAGGTTGTCGGGATGGATGAGCCCGTGTTCGGGTGACAGGCCGAAGAAGTATTCGGGATGGGTGATGATGAACTGATCCAGGGGCAGATTGCGTGCGACCAGGATTGCGGCGGACCGCCCGGTGCGGCGTCCGGCCCGGCCCATCTGCTGCCAGGTGCTGGCTACCGACCCCGGGTATCCGACGAGGATGCAAGCCTCAAGGCTTCCAATGTCGATGCCAAGCTCGAGAGCATTCGTGCTCACGACCCCCAACAGTTCGCCCTCCCGGAGCTCGCGCTCGATCTCCCGCCGCGTTTTCGGCAGATACCCGCCCCGGTATCCCCGGACTTGGACCCGATCCGCCGGATGTTTGTGGAAAGAACGCTGAAGGTAACGAAGCAGGACCTCGACATTGACCCGGCTCGAGGCAAATGCAATCGTCTGAACGTTTTCTCGAAGGAAACGCTCCATCAGGGACCGCCCTGCGGAAATCGCACTGCGCCTGAGGCCAAGCTCCTGGTTGATTACGGGAGGGTTGTAAAAGATGAATTCCTTGCCGGCGCGGGGGGATCCGTTACGTGTGACCGGATGGACTTTCACCTCCAGCAGTCTCTCCGCGAGCTCTGCCGGATTAGCGATCGTCGCGGAGGCGCAAAAAAACTGCGGCTGCGAGCCGTAAAAGGCCGCAACGCGCTTTAAGCGGCGGAAAACGTTGCAGACGTGACTGCCAAAGATCCCGCGGTAAGTATGAAGCTCATCGATGATCACGTAGCGGAGGTTACGCAGGAGCTGCACCCACTTGGGATGGTGCGGGAGTATCGCCGTGTGGAGCATGTCGGGGTTCGTCAGGATGATTCGGCCATGCTCCCGGATTTTGCGCCGCATATCCGCGGGCGTGTCGCCATCGTAGGTGTTGACCCCAATCCCCAGATTGCCGGCTTGGATCATCTGCTCAAGCTCGGCCTGCTGATCTTGGGCAAGGGCCTTGGTTGGAAACAGGTATACTGCTCGTGCAGAAGGGTCGAGGGCCAGGCTGTCGAGGACCGGAAGGTTGTAGCAAAGGGTTTTTCCGGACGCCGTAGGCGTGACAACGACGAAGTTCTTCCCGGCACGGGCCAAGCCGTAAGACTCGGCCTGATGGCAAAAAAGCCTGTGGATGCCTCTGCTCGTCAGGGCTTCGGTAAGTGACGGGGCCAGGTCAGCGGGCAAGTCCGAGTAGCTGCCGGGGTCTGGTTCCTGCTCGACCCAAGCCGTTATATCGCCTCTTCGGCGAAGGGGTTTCAGCTGGCTCAACGCATTTTCTACTGTCATGACGCGCGTTTAACAGGCTAACACGCAGAACTGACACCACGGCCGGGAAACTCGAAAGGACCTCAGTGGCCTCAAGGACCTCAAAGGCCAAAGCGAAGGTGACCTGTCCGGTCGTTGAGGTCGTTGAGGTCACTGAGGTCTTTTCGGCCTTTTCGGCCTGCCGGTGCTTGATCTTGCCGGCCTAAACACCTTATGATGCCACTTTTATGTCGAATGTCATCCTCACGTGTTTCGTGGCTTGGCTGGTGCCGGGAGCGGGCCACTTGTTACTCGGCAGGTGGAAAAGGGCTATCCTTTTCTTCGCAGGCGTGATTCTGCTGTTTGCCTTTGGACTTTACCAGCAGGGAGTTCTTTTCGGCCTCACACCGGGGCCGTTCGGCTTTCTGAAATTCTATGCCGACCTATGCATCGGTGCGCCCTATTTCCTCGGCCGGCTACTCGAGTGGGGAGGGGGAGATATCCGGGCCTACGGCTACGAATACGGCAACACATACCTCTATACGGCCGGCCTCCTCAACTCATTGCTGGTTCTCGACACGTTCGACATAGCGAGCGGGAGGAAGCAATGAACCACTATGTCAGCCTCGTTATTATCGCTCTGGTGGTGACCTCCCTCTTCACGGCGATCAGTAAAGAGGCTGAAAATCGGCGGGCCAGATATTTTCTGACAATGATCGGTTACATGGTGGCCGGCTCGTTGGTCGTAGGCTGGGTCATGTTCTTCATTCCATGGTAATGTGGATATGAAGTACTGGATGCCTGCCGTTTTTGTAGCCCTCTTCATTTTTTTCATGTCCGGTTCCAGTAATCCGCCAGGAGCGGATCTGGCGCCGGACTATGTCGCGCACTTTCTCGTGTACGGTTTTTTTGCGCTCACCTTGCTCTGGGGTGTGACGAGGGGGCTGAAAAAGGAGATCACCTTCAGCCGGGCTGCCGTGTCCTTCTTTATCTCTTCTGCTTACTCGGCAACTGACGAATTTCATCAAAGTTTCGTCCCGCATCGACTTCCATCCTGGTCGGATATCTTGGCCGATACCGTAGGCGCAGCCTGTTTCCTGCTTGTGGTCCTGGTTTTCGCATGGGTCCGGCGCCGGAGAAGACCTGCCTGCGAGGCGTCGATAGAGCCGTGACCGGCTAATCTTAGATAACTTGGAAAATCCCCAGCTTCAAATACCGGGTCTCCGGCATGGCGGGCAGGATCGGGTGATCAGGCGCCTGATGATGCCATTCCAGCAGTTGAAGACGCCGGTCTGCCCGGACAGCCGCTTCGTTTATAAGGTCGTGAAAGACGTCTTCGAAGATATGAAATGAGCAGGAGGCGGTAACCAGAATGCCTCCCTCTGTCAGGGCGCGCAACGCCAACTCGTTCAGACGCCGGTAGCCTTTCTTGGCCGGCCCGACGGTCTTCCGGTTGCGCGCAAAGGAAGGTGGATCGAGTACGATCAGGTCGAATCTTTGACCGTTTTTCACCTTTTCTTCGAGGAACAAGAAGGCGTCTTCAGCCACAAAGGTCACGTTCGGGATATCGTTCAGGACCGCGTTCTCGCGGGCCTTCTCGACCGCTGTCTCGGATACGTCAACCCCGGTGACCTCGGCTGCTCCTCCCCGGGCCAGATGGAACGAGAAGCTCCCGAGGTTGCAGAAGCAGTCGAGAGCCCGGGTGCCGGGCGCATAGCGAGCCGCGGCTTGTCGGTTAAGTTTTTGATCGAAAAAGAAGCCTGTCTTCTGGCCGTGCAGGAGGTCGATTCGATAGCGCAGGCCGTTCTCTTCAATGACGACCGGCCCGGTGTCGTCACCAAACAGATACCCGCTTCTTTGGGGTAGTTCCTCGTAGGCCCGCAGCGTCGAGTCATTGCGCTCAATGATGCCTCGTGGTTGGAACAACTGCTTCAGGCTGTTGGCAATGAGCGGAAGCCGGCGATCCATGCCTGTCGTTATGGTTTGGATAACCAGATACTCGTTGAAACGATCGACGAGAAGCCCGGGAAGCCAGTCACTCTCGCCGTGGACCAGGCGATAGCACGTTTCATTTGGGAAGAGTCTGCGGCGAAGCTGTGCGGCGGCCGATAGTCGTTCGTGGAAAAAAACCTCATCGACGTCCTCCACGTCGGAAAGTAGAAGGCGAGCCGAGATCAGGGAGTGGGGATGATACAGGGCGCTGCCGAGGCTTTCTCCGCCGTGAGTCAGCACTTCGACCACATCCCCCGCTTGGGCTTGGGGATGCTGCTGGACCTCATTGGAAAAGACCCACAAATGCCCCTGGCGCACCCGCCTGTCTTCTTTGGCCTTAAGGATGAGCTGTTGCATGTGTAATCGTTCAGCGTTCAGCGTTCACCGTTCACCGTTCACCGTTCAGCGTTCACCGTTCACCGTTCACCGTTAAGCGTTCACCGTTAAGCGTTCAGCGTTCAGTTCACGGTTAAGAGTTCACCGTTAAGAGTACCTGTAAAACGTGGATCGATCACTATCTAGCGGTAAACGGTGAACGGTGAACGGTGAACGGTGAACGCTGAACGGTGAACGCTGAACGCTTACTCGCACATATGTGCGACGATGTCTTCGAGAGTTGGAATGCTGGCACGGGCGCCGAGCTTGGTGCACGAGAGGGCGCCGGCGACATTCGCGAACCGGAGGCAACGTTCGACACTCCAGTTCTGAAAAAGGCCGTAAGCGAAGCCTCCGTGGAAGACGTCCCCCGCACCAGTCGTGTCCACCGCCTGGACTTTGATTCCGGGGATCTCGATAATCTCATCTTCCCACAACGCGGCGCTGCCTGCACTCCCGCAGGTGACGCCGATGAACCCCTTGGTCACGGTCGCCATGGTGCGCATGGCGCTCTTCCAGTCTTTCGTGCCCGCGAACTGCATCGCAAAATGCTGGCTGGGAAGAACGAAATCGACGAGCTCCAGAAGCTCTTCGACGCCAGGATGGACCTTGTCGATGTCGATCGAAACCTTCATCCCGGCGGCCCGGGCCCAGCGTGCCGCCTTGATTGCGGCCGCCTGATCGTGACCGTCGATGTGCAGGAGTTGCCCGTCGATGACATACTCGCGGGGAATCTCGTCATCGAGGTAGTGGAGCTTCGGATCACGGTCCCAGATGATGGTTCGCTCGCCGGTCACCCGATCGACGATGATGACGGAGAACTGGCTGAAAGCGTCAGGCACGACATCGACGCAGACTTCCATCGGCTCTTTGCGCATGTCGTCCAGGGAGAACTGGCCTATTTCGTCGTCGCCCACCCGTCCGACGTAGCGAACGCGCATGCCGTATCGGGCGCACATCGCTGCCGCCGTCGCTACCTGCCCTCCGCCCATCTTGAACAGGGCTTCCATCTGAATCTTGGTGTTGTGCTCGGGATAGTGGGGGACGATGCAGACCCAGTCAACCGCGTTAAGGCCGAAGCCGACGATTTGAAAAGGCCGGTTTTCGGGCCATTTCACGTTGAAGAAGACTTTATCGAGTGGCGTGCTCATCATGTCAGAAGGCCTTGATCAGCAAAGCTGAAGTACTTAAAGCCGCCAATGATAACATGGTCGAGTGGCTTGATTCCGATTATTCTGCCCGTCTCTGTAAGCCGCCGGGTAATCTGGATATCCTCCTGGCTTGGCGCCGGGTCGCCGCTCGGGTGGTTATGGACGAACAGTACAGCCGCCGCCGCTTCCTGAATCGCAGGTCTGAAAACCTCGCGCGGGTGAACCAGCGAAGCGGTAAGCGAACCTTCGGAGACTTTAACGACCTTTATGATTCGATTCTTGCCGTCCAGGAGCACATCCCAGAAACACTCCTTCTTCAGCTCGTCGAACAACGGGCGAAAATGCTCGTAAATCTCGAGGCTCGAGCGAAAGGACTTGCCGGGGACCAGCGTTTGCTGGCCCAGGCGGCGGTGCAAACAAAGGACGGCGAGAAGGGCGTTCGCTTTCCGCTGGCTCAAGCTGGCGGCCCGCAGCTCGGAGTAACTGGCCTTACTCAAGGCCTGCAGGCTCTTGAAACGACTGAACAGCCGGTTGGCCTGGCGCCACGACGTCAGTTCCGAGCTCCCCGGTCCCAACACGAGAGCGATCAGCTCCGGATCGGACAGAGACTCCCAATCGGTCAACGAAAGCCTCGAACCTGGGAGGTATTCTTGTGTCGCTCTTAACATCTGCTTCCACTACCATTACGCTCGAGTTTGAAAATCTACGAAACTTTTCGAGAGTTTTCTTACATTTCGCCATCAAGAACTTCATGAGACGAATTTTCCTCATGACATGGATGCTCGTTCTGTTCCTGCCGCCGACGTTTGTTTTTGGCCAGAATGTGGGTCCGCAGGAGATCATCACCAAGTTCGCGCAGAAGGAATCCGAATTCAGGAACCTCTGGGAGAAATACACCTACACCCAGAAGGTAGAGTTCCAGGTGCTCGGCCGCTCGGGGGCGGTGAAGGAACGGCGGATGATGGAGATTGAGGTCTACTTCACGACCGAAGGCAAACGCCAGACGCGGGTGCTCTACGACCGAGGCGAATTGCGGTCTTTGCAGGTTACCAAAGAGGACATCGGGGACGCGGTCGGCCTTCAACCCTTTGTCCTCACGACCGAGCAACTGCCCGAGTATGACATCAAGTACGAGGGCGAAGAACGCGTTGACGAGCTGGATACCTATGTGTTCGAGGTCGAACCGAAAAAAATCGACAAGAAGAAACGTTACTTCCAAGGCCGCCTGTGGGTCGACAAGGTCGATTTCCAGATTGTCATGACCCGGGGGAAAGCGGTCCCTGATCTTGGAAGCAACAAGTTCCCGGCGTTTGAGACCGTCCGGGAACAGATCGATGGTGTCTACTGGTTTCCTACCTGGACCAAGGCGGACGACGTTCTGGACTTCGGGCGGGGTAATCAGCACCACGTCCGTATGTTCATCACTTACGAGAACTTCAAGAAATTCGAGGTCGGGACGTCGATCAAGTACGGGAAGGTCGAGGGCGAGCCCGAGCCGAAGCAGGAGGAGAAGAAGCCGGAGTAGGTGACAGGGTGTCACCTTGTCAGCTATCCTTCGTTCGCGAAGGAGGCACTTTTGGACGGAATCATCGATCTTAGAAGCGATACGGTAACGACTCCGACCGAGGAGATGCGCCGAGCCATGGCCGAGGCCGAGGTGGGAGATGATGTCTACGGTGAAGATCCGACCGTGAACCGGCTCCAGGAACGCTCGGCTGAGATCCTTGGAAAAGAGGCGGGCCTTTTCGTCCCCACCGGGACGATGGGAAACCAGGTCGCGGTCAAGCTCCACACCCAGCCCGGCCAGGAAGTGGTTGTGGAGGAGCGCGGGCACATTTACAACTACGAAATGGCGACCATGGCGGCGCTTTCCGGCTGCCTCGCCCGGCCGGTTCGCGGGGAGCGGGGACTCCTCAGCTGGGGCCGCATAGAGGCGGCTCTCGCCCCTCCGGTCTACTACCGCGCTCGTACGGGTCTGATCGCCCTCGAAAATACCCACAACATGGCGGGCGGGACGGTGATGACCGCTCAAGAGACCAAGGTCATAACCGATCAGGCTCATAAGAGGAGTATCCCGGTTCATCTGGACGGAGCCCGTATCTTCAACGCAGCCGTTGCTCTAAACACCCGTGTGAGCGAACTCGCGGGCGATTGTGATTCGGTCATGTTCTGCTTCTCGAAGGGCCTGTCGGCGCCGATTGGCTCTATGCTGGTCGGGAAGAAGGAGTTCATACAGGAAGCCTGGCGCGTCAGGAAGATGATGGGGGGAGGTATGCGCCAGGTCGGCGTGCTCGCGGCCGCCGCGCTGATCGCCCTTGAGAGAATGCCGTGCCGGCTCCACGAGGATCACGAGAACGCAAAACGCTTGGCCCGAGCGTTGGCGCAGCTCCCCGCTTTTCAGGTTGATCCGGCCACGGTCGAGACCAATATCCTGATAGCCGACCTGAGTGGGTGGACCAGCAGCCAATTTCTGCCGCGGCTGAAAGAACGAGGGGTTTTGGCCGGTTCCACGGGGCCGGCCCAGGTTCGGTTCGTCACACACAAGGACGTGAGCGCGGCAGACATCGACAAGGCTGTCGAGATTATCGTGGACGTGTGCAAAGGCCAGGGTGTTTTTTGACAGGATTCTTGACGAGGATTAACCGGATTAGCAGGATTGCCTCTAATCCTGTTAATCCGGTTAATCCGGTTGATCCTGTCAAGAAACACTTACCGAAAAATACTTCGCCTGCGGGTGGTGAAAGACGATGGCACTCACTGACGCTTCGGGTTCCATCATGTAGCCGTCGGTCAACTCGATCCCGATTTCGTCTGGCCGAATCAGGCGCCATAATTTGACCTGGTCTTCGAGCGCCGGGCAGGCGGGGTAGCCGAACGAATATCGCTTGCCGCGGTATCCCGATTGCAGTTTCTCCCTGATCGTCATTTCAGGCGGGTCAGGAAAACCCCAAAGGCCGCGCAATTTTGAATGCAGCCACTCGGCCGCGGCTTCTGCCGATTCGATCGCGAGGGCCTGGATCGCGTAGCTTTTCAGGAACTGTCCCTGATCCCGGTACCGCTCGGACATTTCCCGGATACCTTTTCCCGCACTGACGGCAAACAGGCACACGGAGTCGCGAAGCGGGCGATCCTCCGGCCAGACATAGTCGGCCAGGCACAGCCCCTGCCCATCGCCCTGCCTCGGGAAATCGAATTCTTCGAGCTGTTGCCCGTCCTTTCCGAATAGCGCCAGGCGGTTGCCGGAGGACTGAGCCGGGAAGAACTGCCACACACCCTGGATCTGCATCGCCCCGTGACGACACTCCGCTTTCAGCTCCTCAAAAAGCCCGATCAACATTTCGGCCTTCTCGTCGCCCTCCTCAATCTTCTGGCGTATCCGTCCCTTCAAGCCCATGTGTTTTCCAAGCAGCATGCTCGGATTCAGGAATCGCCACACTTCGTCGGGGGTAATCCGGGCGAGCGCATGTCGATCGAGATCGGGCGGTTCAAGTACCGATTCAAGCACGTCAACGGATCGACGGATGGTAACGGGAGGCGAGGCCGCCTGGGGCTGCTTCCTCTGCGACAGGGTCTCGCGCTCCTGGCACAGCGCCTGCTCCAGCTCGCCCCGGCGAGCCGGGTCGAGCAGGCGGCCGGCGA
>RPQK01000028.1 GCA_003819755.1 Acidobacteriota bacterium
AGGTAATACTTCCCCTGGTGTTTGAAAACCGCCGGCGCCTCGTTGAATCCGCCCGGAAAAGCCCGGAAGAGAAGGCCTGCCGGTCGAAGGTAGTCGTCGCTCAACTGCGAGATCTGCAGCGTTCCATTTTCCTCGGAGGCGTAGATGTGCCAGGCCTTGCCGTCATCGTCGACGTACAACGTCATGTCCCGAGCCATCTGCCCGCCCTCGAAATCCCGGCGGCAGACCAATTCCTCGGGGTATCCGGGAACCGGGCCTCCCTGAAGATTGAGCTTGCGGATCGCCTCTCGTTCCTCGGGGGTCAGAAGCTTTCGCGACTCAAGCGGGAGGTTCTCCGGCCAGACCCCGGAATTCGGCCGGAAGCTCGACACAAAGCCATACGGCCCTGTCGGCCGGTCAGAGACAGCCACGCCGCTGCGCGCCGCACGGTAACCCTGCCCCTTCAGTTCCAGGTGGAACCACATCACGAACTGCCCCGTCTTGCGGCAATATATGACTTTGGGCCGCTCGATGATGCTGCCCCGAGTGATATCGCTCGCCGGGTCTTCGGAAACGGCCAGCGCTACGCCCTCGTCTTTCCAACCGTACAGATCGCGCGAAGAGTACACATGGACGCCAACCTGAGCACGGTTGCCCGCCTCGCCTTCGATCTTGTGCTCTCCGAACCAGTAATAAACGCCGCCATGAAGGAGAATTCCGCCGCCGTGCGCGTTAATGTGAACACCGTTGTTGTCCGGCCACAATTCGCCTGGTAGGAACGACTTTCGCGAGTCGCCGGCCAACAGGATCAGAGAGGGAAGAACGACCATAAAGAGCAAGAGTCCTTTTCCAACTGAGGTTTTCATAAGCTCTGTCGCTTTCGTCCGGTAGCCGCAGCGTCACGGAGTGACGGCGCAGCCGCGGACTGAGACTAGTCCCTTTGTGCTCTATTCAATCGACTTTTTCAGAAGTTTCACCCCATCGAAAGCGATTGACTCGGGGGTGGCCTCGATATCGCGCCAGATCGCGGCGGCGGCAGACAGACCGACGATCGCAAAGCCGAAACTCTCGATTGTCAGCCAGTGTCCCAATTGGTGACCAGACGAACCGGCCGGGGTTAAAAAAGACCTCAAGGACCCCAAGGACCTCAAAGACCAGAGTAACGACGTGTTTCTCTTCGGTCTTTTCGGTCCTTGAGGTCCTTGAGGTCCCTTGTAAACCCAGCCGGGTCGTCTTGTCACCCGGAAGCTGCTTATATCATCGAGAAGTCGTACGGCTTGCGCATGGGGCGGCTGACCCAGCCGCTCGCCTCGGCGTCGTTCACGTAGTCTTCCTTCGCCGGATCCCATTGGAGCTTCCGGCCCAGCCGGACCGCGGTCGCACCCAAATGGGCAACCGTCGCCGACCGGTGTCCAACGCTCGCCGGGCAAATCGTCGGCTTTCTGGATCTCACGCATTCGAGGAAGTTGTCCATGTGATCGTTGCTGACGTAAACACGTTTTGCCGACTCCGGCAGTTTTTCAGTCAGCAGGGATCGCTCGCTGGCCTTGATCTCGCCTCGAGTGACCCAGATCCAGCCATCGGAACCGGTGAACTTGATCCCGTGGAGCTGTCCGTTGGGATCCTTCACAGCGCCGTTCCACTCGCTGGCAGTCGTGCTCCGGCACTCGTGAACCGCCCCGTTCGCATAGGTAAATGTGATTTCGTACTCGCTCGAGGCCGTGTACCCGCCGGGAATCATCTCCACCAAAGGTTTTCCTTCGACGCTCACCGGGCCCGACTCGTCCATCTCAAGAGCCCATAGAACAATGTCATTGTGGTGAGCCCCCCAGTCGGTGATGGTCCCGCCGGAGTATTCCCACCAGTAGCGGAAGGAGAAATGAGTTCGCTCCTTCACGTACTCCACCTTGGGTGTCTGCCCCTGCCAGAAGTCGAAATCGAAACCCTCCGGCACGGGCCCTGTCGGGAATGGGCCTCCCCGCAGCCCGGCGGGAAGCCAGACTTGGGCGCGCTCGACCTTCCCGATCCGGCCGTTCCTGATCAGATCGACGGCGAGGCGGAAATGGGAACTACTGCGCTGCTGGGTCCCGGTCTGCAGGATTCGCCCCGTCTGCCTCTGTGCCTCAACGACCCTTTTGCCCTCGTCAATCGTCAGAGTCAGCGGCTTCTCGCAATACACGTCCTTACCCGCGCGCATCGCAGCGATAGAAACAAGAGCGTGCCAGTGATCGACGGTTCCGCAGATGACCGCGTCGACATCCTTGCGCTCCATGACCTTCCGGAAATCGGAATATCCTTCGGCGCCCGGGAAAGTCTGCTTCGCTCGATCCAAGTGAGATGCATCGACATCGCAAACGGCCACCATCTTGGCCATTCGTGACGCATTTTTGCCATCGCCGGTGCCCATTCCTCCGCAGCCGATCAGCGCCACACGCAGCTGGTCACTGGGGGCCTTGTTTGGCGTTTGCTCGGCATTCGCCTGCGCGAGCAACTCGTCCAGGTACCATGCCGGAAGGGAAGAAGCGGCAGCCAAGCCGACAGACGACTGCAGGAAGTGACGACGTGAAAGCCGGGCCAAGTTTCTAAGCATATGCATCATGTAACACAAATTGGGCCGTGTCCGCACCCATTACACTTAAGGAAAAACAAAATAAGGCGCCCGCGCACATTGTAATACCGCGATGCCGATCTTACATCCGTTGTTAGGCTCTGCTCACCACGGAGGCATTCTTGCCGGGGGCCGCCGAGTCAACCAGAATCTGCGAGGTGAAGATGCATCAGGGGGCACTGGACAACCTGCTCGGCCGGCCGCTCGAACGAAACCTGAAGGCCTACGAACCGGCGCTGGCGGAGATTAACCGTCTTGAGGACGAACTGTTACGCCTGACCGAGGTCGAACTGCGCCGGGAGGCCGCGAAGGCTCTTGCGACTGTCTCGGCGGGCGTTCCGCCGCACGAGACGCTCGCTCGGACGTTTGCCCTGGTGCGCGAAGTCTCGCATCGGGTCCTCGGACTGCGGCCGTTCGGCGTGCAAATGCTGGCGGGGCTGGCGCTTCACGCCGGCCGAGTCGTCGAGATGCAGACGGGCGAGGGAAAGACACTGGCGGCCGTGGCGCCCGTCTGCCTCGCCGCATTCAGCCGACACGGCGTCCACGTCCTGACCTTCAACGACTACCTCGCCCACCGAGATGCCAACTGGATGCGTCCGATATACGAGTTCTTCGGCTTGTCGGTGGGCTACGTGAAACAGGGGATGAGTCACGAGGAGCGGCGCAAAGCGTATGACGCCGAGGTTACGTACGTGACCGCGAAGGAAGCAGGCTTCGACTACCTGCGCGACTGCCTGTGCTACGATTCGCGCGATCGTGTCCACCGGCCGTTCCACGCCTGCATCGTCGACGAAGCGGACGCTTTGCTTATCGACGAAGCGCGGGTGCCTTTGGTTATTGCGGGCGGTAGAGACGAGCTCCCCGTCGATCCGCACCGATTGGCGGAAATCGTGCGACGTCTTGAGCCAGAACGGCACTTCGGCACCGACGACCACCTGCGGACAGTGTTCCTGACGGACGAAGGACTGAGCGAAGCGGAGCGCCTGCTCGCCTGTGGCGACGTTTGTGCGCCGCGGAACCTGCTGCTGCTCGCAGCGCTTAATCAGGCTCTTCATGCCGAGACGCTCGTGCGGCGCGACGTCGACTACATTGTCCGAAACGGCCGAATTGAGCTGGTCGATGAGTTCACCGGCCGCGTGGTTCAGGACCGACGTTGGCCCGACGGCCTCCAATCGGCCATCGAGGCCAAAGAAGGCTTACCGATCAACAGCGAAGGGGTGATCCTCAACTCCATCACGCTACAACACTTCACCGGCCTTTACCCCAATATCGCCGGAATGACCGGCACTGCCCAGGACGCGGCGGAGGAGTTCCGGGAGTTCTATAAGCTGAAGACCGTGGTCATCCCAACCAACCGACCGTGCGTTCGCACCGACGCGCCGGACCGAGTTTTTCCGACGCGGGATGCGAAACGACAGGCGCTGGTTGATGAAATCGCCCGGGTGCACGCCACCGGACGTCCAATTCTGGTCGGCACGGCCAGCGTGGAAGAGTCCGAGCAATTAGCGGACCTTCTCCATGAGCGTGGGATTGGCTGCCAGGTGTTGAATGCCAAGAACGACTTCCTTGAGGCGGAAACGATGTCGCAGGCCGGCTCGCTCGGTGCCGTTACCATTTCCACCAACATGGCGGGCCGCGGTGTTGATATCAAGCTGGGACCACACTCTTGCGAAGAGCACGACGCCGTCGCGTCCCTGGGCGGTTTGCTTGTCATCGGGACCAATCGGCACGAAAGCCGCCGGATCGACCGCCAGCTGCGGGGGCGCGCGGGCAGGCAAGGAGATCCGGGTTCATCGACATTCTATGTGTCACTGGAGGATAACCTCGTCGAGCGGTACGGAATGCAGGAGATGATCCACAAGGCGTTGTCCGGCCCCTCCGGCATCGAATTTTCGGCGGGCCGCGAAATCGAGCGCGCTCAGCGAATCATCGAAGGACAGAACCTGGATATCCGCAAGATGATGTTCAAATACTCGAACATCGTCGAGACCCAACGCTGTTTGCTCCAGGAGAAGCGCGACCGGATCCAGCGGGAAAACGCCGACGAGCTGACCTCGGGAAAATGGCCGCCGGGTAAACGCGAGGAAGCCGCGGCCCTGCTCGGACAGGCGGCCTTGGCGGAGTCTGAACGCCGGATTTCGCTCTTTCACCTGGATCGGACCTGGTCCGAGTACCTGGCCGAAGTCGCTCATTTCCGCGAGGGGCTTCACCTCATGAGTCTCGGCCGGGATCCTCTTACGTTCTTTCACGAGGCAGCAATCGAGGCCTTCAGCGACTCCCTGCTCCGGCTCGAGCTGAACATCGAGGAGACTCTCCGGAGGATTCATATCTCGGCGGATGGGATAGACCTGGGCGCGGAGGGGCTCAAGGCACCCTCGTCAACCTGGACCTACCTCATCAACGACGACCCGTGGGGGCCTCTCGCAGAACGGTTCTTCAGAGGACTCGACCGGGTTTATCTCTCACCCGCCAGGAACACGTTGCTCACGCTTTGGCACAGGCTTCGCAAGCGCGGGCGCTAGTCGCATGATCTCGCCTCGGTGGTTTACGGCTCTTCCTTAAGGAAATGCTCGAAGAAGAGGCAGATCTGCTCGTTGGCTTCCGGTGAGATCTTGTGCTCTGCGCGGTTCGACATTCCAACGCGGTTCGAATGGCCGAGCAAACGGTTCACCGCCACGGTGTGGTTGAGCGCCCTCCATCGTTCGGGCGGATCCTCGGAGCCCCCTGCGACGAAAAAAGGCCGGGGGGCAATCAGGGCGTGGAGCTCGTTAAGATCATCGCCTCTCTCCCGCATGGTCTTGTAGGGTCCCACGCGCGGATGAGTGTCCGTCAGGACTCCTCGCGGTCGAAACTCGGAGCCAGGGACATAACCCAGGTACCAGGGCTCCCAGTAATTCACGTTGGGGCGCGTCTCATCAAAGACGATACCCGGATCAGAAACGCACACCGCGGCGAACTTTTCGTAGAGGGCTCCCGCGAAGAGGGCCCATTTCCCACCATACGAATGTCCGACTACTCCGATCCTATTCGGGTCTATCTCCTGGCGCTGCGCCAGGAACGTGTGGCAGTTCGCGGCCAGATAAGCGAGATAGGACAGCGGCTGAAGCTCTGCTTTATCCCAAACAGGGTAGTAGAGGTCGGCTTGCGGCCGGGGGGCCGTGGGGTTCTGCCCCAGGCACAATGCCGCGAATCCGCGCTGAACCAACTGGTAGCCGAAGTCGTTCTGACGTCGGCGGTCCGACTTGATACCCGCTCCATCCTCGGGATAGTAGAAGACGTCGATTACCGCAGGGAAAGGGCCGGGCCCTTCAGGAGTGACAAGGTAAACTGCCGTCTTGCGGCCGGGAGCGATTTCAAGCTCGATCCGCCGGCGGACGAAGCCTATCCGTTCAGCGAACTGTTCCTGGGCATAGGGCTTCTCCAGAAGTGGCGGCCAGGGGCCCAGGAGCCCGTGCCACTTCTGCAGCAACTCGTGGCGACGCTCCTGCCAATCCTCTGCGTTCCGGACCCGGCGTCCGTCCTCAAATTGAAGGACCGGACGGAAATTTCCGAGATCGTCCTTGAACTCCGCCGGTGTCTCGAAGAAACGACTGATCTTCTCCCAGGCCTTTCCCGATGGAGGCGGAATGACAGCGGCCGCGAAGGGATTCGAGAACGCCGGACATGCGCCTGCAAGGAGCAGGAAGCAACGGCGACCAATGCGGTTCCGGCAGATCGTGATCATCTCACGTGCCATTAGACCACAGCCCACCGGCTGGCGGGTCTGCTTGGCGTTCCATTCATCTTTGACCCGACGATCGCGGTCCTCGCGTTCGTTTTTTCCGCGTCGGTAGGGATGGTCTTCGGCTTCTTTCCGGCCCATAAAGCCGCCCGCCTGGATCCGATCGAACTAGATCCGCAGGAATATCTTCCTCCGATACATCCAGAATAAGATCAGCCAGAAGGCCAGCAGGACTCCCGCGCGCTCCAGGAACGGCGCCCAAGCGAGCCCGGCAATCTCGAACACGTGCTGTCCAAGGTGGCGTTGGAGAATGGAACGCACCCAGGAATCGATCAATTGCCACATGCAATAGAGGGTTATCGGGTTCAACCCGATGACAACGAACGGGAAGGCCCACTTCTTCCAGCCCCGCCATTCGATGATGGCGACCAAAAAGGCCAGGAGCAAAGCGACCCAGCCGCCACTGTAAATGGCCCACGACGGCGTCCAGATTCTCTTCACGACGGGACAAATCCCCGCCCAGCCAAGCAACCAGCCAACGACCATTCCGGAGACACCTGCAATGGCCAACCACTTGAATTTCTCTGGAATGGAACGAGCGCTCCGCAACAGTTGTCCCGCTAAAAGTCCAAAGATCATGGTGGCCAGTGACGGAACGAAATTCAGCGTGACGTAGCCGCCGTTATTGAAGGCAAATGGCGATTCCCTCGGGAAAAGATTGAGAAACCAGGTGTCGAATGCGGCGCCAAAGTTGTAATTTTTATCCCAATGAGCGGCGAAACCGGTCAGGTGTGGCCAGTTCTCAGGGACTCCCACAGCGCCCCAGTCAAAACTCGCCGCGGGTAAAGGGTAGAATGCAAAAGCCAGCCAGTAGACAAACAGAGTCCCAAATGCCGCTATCCACTGAACACGGGGTTTTGTGAAAGCCAATAGGAAGAGAAGAGGATAGCCCCAACCGATTTGGGCCAGGACGTTGGTAAACATCCAATTGGTCTGCTTGCCGCCCGAGGACAGGAAGACGGCAAGCAGGATGAGAACCAGCGACCGCCAGAGGGCGTGCCCAAACAGGTTGCCAAACGTGGAGCCGCGAGCTCGGCGATTCGCGATTGACCATGGCAAAGCAATACCGACCATGAACATGAAGGCCGGCTGGATCAGATCCCAAAAATTGCATCCAATCCACTCCGCGTGGTCCACATTCTGCCCCAGCCAGGCCCAGACGCCACTGCCGGGATAGTGTTCGGCCACTTTGGCCAGCCCAAAACCACTGGACGCCATGAAAAACATGATGAGGCCCCGGTAGGCATCCAAGGCAACGAGCCGCCCTCCCAAAGTCTTGGCCTGGTTTTCGGCGGCTCCGGAGCCAGGCCGGTCCACGGTCTTGGGCGTCAACGGCGGGAGTTCCTGTGCTTGATTGCTCATAGTGATCGAATCTCTGAAAAAAATAGCGACCCCGACGAATTGTACGCGCTTTGCCCAGCTGAGGAATTCACAATTAACAAAAAGTGAAGCTGGGAAATTACCAAGTGGTCATTTCCATAAATACGATGATGTATCGAGCAGCGGGCACGATCTGTTTGTAGTTCCGCCTTCAGGCGGGCAGTGAAGAGCCTGCCCGTTGCTAATGGCACGCTCTTCACTGCCCGCCTGAAGCGGAACTACTAACTATCGATCTCTGTCGTCCCAACCTTTGCCGTAATCCAGGATCGGGTATTCTCTCCAAATTCGCTCTGCCGCGGCCATGATGCAGTCCGCGTAAGCAGGAGAGTCCTGGCAAGCGAGAACGTCTTCGAAACCGGTTTCGAGGTCTGCCCCCTAGACGTCTGGCAGGAGCGGTTGGAGATTCACCCCCGCCCAGAGCTTGTCCCGAGCAGCCCGGGTCTCGACTAGCGCGCGGGCGCCGGCTGGCGTGACCGAAAAGATGCGGCGCGAGGGGGAGTCGGCGCCGGTCGTGGTGCGGGCCGAGATGACCAGGCCCTTCGCCTCCAGACGGTCCAGCGTTGCATACACCGATCCGATGGTGACGCTGCGGCCTGTCACACGCTCAAGCTCGCGCCGCACGCGCATTCCATACCCGTCGGCTCCGGTGCGGATGACCGCAAGCAGCACCTGCTCCTCGAAGTTGCCGACACCGGCGCTCTCCGGGACTTTCGAAGAATTCGCTGTCATTACGCCCTCCCTGAGTGCACAGTTCTACTCCTCCCGTAAGACAGACATCAGATTCGTCCGGCTGGCTCGGGTTGCCGGTATCAAGGCTGCAAGCGTCCCGGCGAGCAGCAGCGCGACGACGGCCACGGCAAGCACGAGAGGGTCGGTGGCTCGGACCCCGTAAAGCAGCGTCGACAGCAAGCGCGTAAGCACCAGAGCGCCCGCGATTCCGAACGCGCTGCCGAGCCCGACGAGCCTTAGCCCCCGCCCAAGGACGTGCGATGCCACCCGGCGGGGAGGCAGGCCTAGCGCGATGCGTATCCCGTAATCGCGGGTCCGCCGGGTAACGAAGTGCGAAATCATCCCGTACACACCAATGGCGCCGAGCAGCATGGCAAGGCCTGCCAGCAGCGACAGGAGCGTCGCGACGCGCCCAGGCACCCCCACGGCATCCTCGAAGATGGACTCCATCGAGAGTGCCCGCTCAACGGCCAGCGCCCGACCTTCGCGCCGGATCGCCTGGCGTCCGGCGTCCAGCAGACGAGGCACATCCTCGGGTCGTGCCGCGGCAAGCACGAACGAAGTGGACGGCCACAGCATCGGGACGTGCTCATGGAGCATGTATCGCGCAGGAACGGGACCATCCGTCAAGTTCTGCTCCGTGACATTCACCACTACCCCGATGATGCGCTCCCCGCGGTCATCGAAGGTCTGCAGTACACGCCCGATCGGGTCCTCACCCGGGAAGTACTTTGCGGCCAGAGCCTCGTTCACGACAACAAGACGCGCCGTGGAGAACCGGTCGGTCGGCACGAAGCCACGTCCGCGACGCACCGCGATGCCCATTGCCGCAAAGTAGTCGACGGTCACCACCCGAAAGGCGGTGGTGCTCGCCTCGAGATCCGGTTTCCCCAAGACCGAAATGCCAAAGTTGTGGCCGGATCCGCGCAGCGGGAGCTTGTGGGTGGCCGCGACCACCCGCACACCGGGGAGAGTCTGAAGCACTGGCAGCATATCGAGCACGGCCTGGTGACGCTGCTCATTGGACAGTTGTGCGGGCATGGTGGCGTCGACGATCGCCACGTTGTCGACGCGAAAGCCGACGTTCACCCCGCGCAGGTTGGCGACGCTGCGCAGCAGCAAACCGGCCCCGGCGACGAGCAGGACTGCCAGGGCGATCTGTGCGACGACCAATCCGCCCTCCAAACGACCGCCGCGCGTGGAGATCCCACCGGTTCGTGTCGCCGCCAGCGAAACCTGCAGATTGCCACGCCAGAGGGCCGCCCCAGGCACCAGCGCCACGAGCGACGCCGCCAGCAGGGCAAAGCCGAACGCCGCCGCGAACAGCTTCCAGTCGAGCGCGGCTGTGTCGGCGAGCGCACCGAGCGGCAAAGACCGGAGCAGCGTGCCAAAGGCGGTAACCGCGAACAGCGCACCCGCTGCTGCCGACAAGAACCCGATGAGCAGCGATTCAAACACCAGTTGCTGCACGAGGCGGCGGCGGGCGGCGCCCAGCGCCGTGCGGACTGCAAGCTCGGTGCTGCGGCCGCTCAGCTGGCCGAGCATCAAGGCCGCGACATTCACACACGCGATGAGCAGGATCAGACCCATGGCCCCGAGGGTCGCTAACAGGCCCGTGCGGACGTCACCCACGAGATACTGGCGCAGTGGCGTGATTGCCGGTGCGACGGTCTTATCCCATTCGCGCGGATACTTCCAGTGTCGGCCGAGCTCAGCCGCAAGCGTTCGAAGCGGGCCTTGCATACGCCCGATGTCCCCTCCCTGCGCGACCCGTCCCACTAAAGTCCAATTGCCCGACCTGTTATTCGGCCGAAGGCCCGCTGCAGCCCACACCCGAATCGTGGGGCTCGGGAACCAGAACTCACGCGGCATGACACCAACCACGCTCCGTGGCTCACCGCCCAGCCGGAGCTGGCGGCCTATGATTGAAGGGTCGGCACCGAGCTCCTGCCAAAGGCCGTAACTCAGCACGACGACTGGCGCGGCACCCACGATGTCGTCACCCGTTTGAAACGTCCTGCCAATAAAGGCGCGCGCACCGAGCACGTCAAACAGCTCCGCGGAGGCGCTGATCCCACGCACCAATTGAATTGGCCGGCGGTCGATCTCAAGCGTCTGGTCAGCGTGCGTGTAAGCCGCCATCCCCTGAAAACCCGGAAAATCGGGACGGAAGTGAAGGAATTCCTGTTCGGTCCAGGAACCATCAAACCAGAGCACGCCAACCCGTTCCTCATGCGCCACCGGCAGTGGATCGAGGAGCAGCGCCCGAACGATGCTGAAGATGGCAGCCGTGCCACCGACGCCGAGCGCAAGCGTGAGCACCGCAAGCAAGGTGAAGGTCGGCCGGGTTAGGAGCCGTCGTGCCGAGTAGCGCAGGTCCATGATCCAGGTTTCCACTACGAATCCTCCATGATTGAAGCGATTGGCGCGCGGCTCGAATCCCGTCCAAGCCCGCCACCAGGCCCGCCGTGCTAACGCCGGAATCGAACCGAACAGCTGGCGCCAGAGCCAGATCCGCGCTGCGAATCGTCCTCGGCTCGCACTGCGCTCAGCCTGCTCGGCGGCCAGTTCCTCAAGTACCTCGTCACGCTCGGCAATAGGGAGCAGCGCACGGAAGAGCGAGGCTGCAAGACCGGTAAGCGGGGGAGTTGAGGGGTGATGGTCAGGCCGCGACTGGTGTCCCATTGCATTCGAAAGAACAATTCTACAATGTAGAAGTTAGTTTTACAATGTAGAAAAGTCCGGGTCGAGGTTGATCGTCCCCGACTTTGCCGGAGACAGCTTCGCCTTTGATTCCCAGTGGACTATCCTGAGACTCTTTGGAAGAGAAAGATCTGATCCCGGAGGGAATCGCCTACGACGACCAGGAACGAGCCTTCTACGTAGGAAGCATTCACAGAAACAAAATCGTCCGGGTTCCGGAAAAGGGCGGAAACGAGACGCGACTCCTATACGTATTTTTGAACCGCCCAACATTTCGCGAGCGCGCCGCGCCTGTGAAGTGCGGGAGCCCTGGCTAGCCCTTTGCCGGAAGACGTGCCTGGCAAACCAGTGAGGCTAAGGGCTCGGCTACTTCCTTACGCCGGAGGCGTGAGAGGAGAGTAGCCGGGGGTGGAGCCGTTTTTCAGGCGACACCCCCGGAAAACGACGCAAGCAAGAGACGCACCCCGGCAGGGGTGCGAGGAGTCCCTCCTCCCACTCCTGCCGGAGTGGGGATTCTATTGCCTGTTTCCCGGGGGTGTCGCCTGAAAAACGGCTCCACCCCCGGCTACTCTCCTCTCACGCCTCCGGCGTGAGGAAGTACCAGGCCCTAAAGTGCAGGCATGGCCACCTTCTGCCGCCCGCACCTCGGAGCTCTGGTCGCGCTCTCCCGAGGAATTCGAGCGGTTGTCTCCTTGCTATCCCCAAAGTACACTGAGATCACGGGAGTTTTCCTCAAAGAGGTTCTAACCATGACTCCAACAGCTTTGCTCTTCGTTTTCGTTGGGTTAATGTCGCAGGCCGGTTCCGAAGCGAATATTCCCCCCGCGGCGCAACAAATCGCTGCCGCCATCCAGGCCGCACCCGAAGAACGGCGGGACGGCGCAGCTGTTCTGGGCTACGACGGGGAAGGCAAACTGGCCACCTTGCGCAAGGGGACAAATGATTTGATCTGCCTTGCAGACCAGCCGGGAGACAAATCGTTCAGTGTGGCCTGCTACCACAAAGATCTCGAGCCTTATATGGCCCGCGGGCGGGAACTTCTCCAGCAGGGCATTCAGGGAAAAGCCCGCAACGAGTACCGGTGGAGGGAGGTCGAGGAAGGCAAGCTGAAGATGCCGCGCGAACCAAGACTCCTGTACGTCCTCTCAGGCAGCGGCTTTGACCCGGCCAGCGGTACGGTCAAGGACGCCTACCTGCGGTGGGTGATCTATCTGCCCTTTGCCACCCCGGAATCCACCGGACTTTCCACCAGCTCGGCGCCCGGCAAGCCCTGGCTGATGGATGCGGGCACGGCCGGCGCGCATATCATGATCAGCCCGCCGAAGAAGTAGATTCTGCACTTTCGTCGAACTGGGTGCAGTCAAAAAAAAAGCCCTGGCAGTTGCCAGGGCTTTTTTTATGCAACGCTGAAAGTTACCAGCGCTTGTTGTATCCACCGCCGTTGCCACCGCGGGAGGAACCGCCTCTGCCGCCTTCTTCGCGTGGACGGGCCGCATTTACCGTCAGGCTTCGGCCATCGACGTCCTTGCCGTTCAGCTGTTTGATGGCTTCTTCGGCTTCCGCCTGTGACGCCATTTCAACGAATGCAAAGCCGCGTGACCGGCCCGTATCTCGATCAGTGATGACATTGACCGACTCAACGGCGCCGACTCCGACGAAAAGCTGCTCCAGGTCTCCGCTTGAAGTCTGGAATGACAGGTTGCCTACATAGAGTTTAGTTGACATTATTGGATCCTTTTCCTTAGAAGCTTGATTAGAAGAAACTTACGGACTACGTGGCAGCGAAAGCTGTCCTAATGCTCATTTGAGCGGCTTCAGATTGTATTCACTGCTCCTCAACTATCCCAGCCGTCGCTGCCAAGCTCCTAGGCGTGGACCGATCAACGATGATCGCGAAGAGAGCGGACACTGCCTAAGAGTACACTATTTGTCTGAAAGTTGCACATTTCCCCGGGGATTTTAGTTCTGGAGGGCTTTTTCGGTGTCTCACCGGGTCCGTGACCCTGCAGATTCTTCCCAGCCGTCCCGCGCGCCTACGGTCCGACGTGCTATACTCAGTGAACGTTTGGCTGACGCGCCCACTTTCTTCTGTGTCAACGTCTCCTGCTGGGCACAAACCGCCGTCAAGCGGCCCCTGATCATAAGGAGGATCGAGTGACTGGAAGAATCGAAATCCTGGCGGCGGTAAACAAGCCAGGTCTCATCACGAGCAATAGCGGGGCCTGCCGGTTCCAATACATCTACCGACTTCCTCTAGGAAGACTCGACGGGCTGGCCAAGGGCCGGCTGGTGACTTTTGAGCTGGAAAAAGGCAGCCCCGAAGTGGCCGTGGGTGTTTGTCCCAAAGAACTTGGCGAAACTTCTCCTGGAGATCCACCACTCTTTCCGCGCGAGATTCGCTACGGGGGCTTCGAGCAGACGGACAACATCCGTTCCTACAAGTTCCAGGCTTGGCAGTCAGGTGAGGAGAACCAGGTAGCCGTCGTCACGGTCGACCTCGCTCTATTCCGAAGACACGGGATCACATTACAGGAAGGACCCGCACTTTGTTTGCGATTGGTGCAGACCGAGTTGCGGCATCCCAGTGCAAGTGAACCGGAGATATGGAAGCGGGCGCTTACCGACAAAGAGATGGCGGATCATGCCGCGCTCCGTCCGACCTCTACGAGAAAGAGGAACTGAGGCAGCCGCTCAACCAGAAGCGCTGCATTTACAGCAGGCGCAGGCCGGAAACCTTTTTTTCCACCCTGAAGGGGTCACGTAGCAAAGTTGGCCGCGTTTTGTACGGCCTACCCTGGGTTGGGGGCGCTGTAAGACCCCAACCCTCAAGGGGTTGTGTACCGAAAGCGATACGCACCTTTTAAGGGCTGGCCTGGCGCCGCTTACCCCCGGGGTAGGCCGTACAAAAAGCGGCCAACCCTGAGCTTTGCTAACACGACCCCTTCGGGGTGGAAAACACAAGGCACGCTCGACATGCTCATTCTCCAGATCGCCACGTGAAAGGGGGGACGTAGGCGAAGGCAGACGGCTCGTTTTCCTTCACTGAACCGAACGTATTGCTCCTCTTTCGCTTCCCGGATAAAATCCCCGATTTATGAACAAGCTATCCAGAAGGCAGTTTGTAGTAACCGCGGCCGCCGCCGCGCCGCTCGTTTCACGGCTTTCAGCCGAACCGCTGGCCATGCCCGTCGGCTGCCAGGTGTGGCCGGTCCGGGAAGCGCTTAACAAGGACTTTCAAGGCACACTGAAGCAACTCGCCGCCGCCGGCTTCAAAACTATCGAGATGTGCTCGCCGGACGGGTACTCCGGGGCCGGGTTCGCACCACTGGCGAAGATGAGCGGCGCCGAGATGCGTGAGACCATCAACGGCGCCGGGCTGGAGTGCCGAAGCTCCCACTTCACACGCCAGGAACTGAGAGACCGGCTGGACGCCCGCATCGGCTTCGCCAAGGAGCTCGGCCTGACGCAGATGGTCCTCGCCACTTTTGGCTTGAGGGATGACGCACCCATCAGCGATTGGCAGCGCGCCGCCCAGGAGCTCAACAAAATCGGAGAACAAACGCTCAAGGCCGGCATTCAGACGGGTTTCCATAACCACCACAACGAGTTTCGGAAGATCGACGGAATCCTGATCTACGATACGCTCTTGAGCGAGCTCGATCCCCAGCTGGTAAAGATGCAGTTCCAGGTCGCGGTAATCAGCATCGGATATAAGGCGGCCGACTACCTGGAGAAGCATCCTGGCCGGTTCATCTCGCTCCACCTGGCGGACTGGTCAACCACGGAGAAAAGCCAGGTCCCAGTTGGCCAGGGAGCCGTGGACTGGAAAGGTCTGTACGCCGTGGCGAAGAAAGGCGGCGTGAAGAACCATTTCCTCGAAATGGAGCTGGATCTGATGAAGGCCAGCATCCCCTACCTTCGTTCTTTGAGCTGAGCATTGATTTCAGTCCCTGGATAGAGTCAAGAAAAGCCGGTCCCCCACCGGCTTTGTGACTTCGCTCTGCTACACTGGAGCAAAGAACCCATCTCACTCCGGCGCACTCCCTGTTTCCGCACATCCGGTGGTCCCATGTCCTCGACCAGCTGAACCAGCCCTGTTGCCCGCGCGGTGAGTTTCGGGCGAAACGATTGCCGGAGCGACCCTGTGTCGAACGGCCAACCACAAGGAGGTACAACCAGAAATGAGCCTGAAAGGCAGACGTATCCTGATGTTCGTCGAAGACAGTTATGAAGACCTCGAGCTCTGGTATCCACGCCTCCGCCTCCAGGAGGCGGGCTGCGAAGTGATCGTAGCCGGGCCGGAGAAAGGCAAAACATACACAGGCAAACACGGCTACCCGTGTGCGGCCGACGACTCCTTTGAAAACCTGCGCGCGGCGGGTTTCGATGCCCTCGTCATCTCCGGAGGATTCGCGCCTGACAAGCTCCGGCGCTCCCCGAAGGTCCTCGAGCTGACCCGTGAGATTTTCAAGGCGGGAAAGCCGCTTGCGCACATATGCCATGGTGGATGGATTCCGGTGTCGGCCGGCGTCATCCGCGGCTTTCGGTGTACCTCTTCTCGGGGTATTAAGGACGACATCGCCAATGCGGGCGGGCAGTGGGTCGACCAGGAGGTCGTAGTCGACCGCAACATGATCTCGAGCCGTTCGCCTGAAGATCTTCCCGCTTTCTGCCGAGAGCTGATCCAAATGATGGCCCGACAGCCGGTCCAGGCCTGAAGCCGCGTGAGCGCGTAACCTCCTCTACGCCTCACGACTCTAATCGTGGAAGACTGGACTTGAGATGATGAGAACCTACCGCATTCACCGAGAGGTGCAGTTGCGGCCAAGAGCGGATTCATCCTATATCGCTCGAAACCGCACGACGTTCATCACCGGTCGGGATGGATTTATCGATCCTGCCACTGATCAAGGACTCTTCGTCCACAAAACACGGGTGTTGAGCCTCTTCCGCTATCTGCTCAACGGCAAACAGCCGCAGGAGACTGGCCTCTCAAACCTGGACTCCGATTCCTGGCTGGGGTATTACCTGATCCAGTCACCAACCATCGATCACGAAGATAGAATCAATGGCCCTGGCGGTGTCCTGGCACAACACCCTGTCGAGCTTCGGCTAAATCGGGTTGTAGGCGACGGGCTCCGGGAGCAGGTGACCCTGACCAATTACACCCAAAAGCCGCTCAGTGTGTCCGTTCACCTGCTTTTCGATGCTGACTTTGCGGACCAGTCGGAGGTGGGCGGTGAGCGGAAGCAGAACGGCCGCCTGGAACGCCAATCGCGCGAGGGCGAAGGGGGAATCTGGGAAACTCACTTTTCCTACGAAGCCGCGAATACCGGCGGTAACGGGCTAAAGGCTGAAGTCCACCGTGAAGCTATTGTCCAAATCATGCTCATGGGCGGACGGTCTTCCGCTTTGAAGTCCTTCTCTGGCGACCACACCGGCGTCACCTTCCTTCTCCAGCTTGAGCCTCACGCCGCCTGGACTGGAGAGGTGACTGTGGCGGCCGTCATCGAGGGCGATCGGCTGCCGTTGCCCGGAGGCCCGAACGACGAACAGAAAAGACAACAAACAGACTTCCTGGAAGGCGCATCCTCCTTCAGCTGCGCTCCGGCTGGCGACCTGGGTCCAGTCGTTGTCCGGTCGCTTGAACAGGCCAGGCACGACCTCGTATCCCTCGGATATCACGATGTTAATAGGGGGGCGGGAGACAGCTGGACTTTCGCGGCCGGCTTGCCTGTGTATTCGGAGCTGTTTGGCCGCGACACCCTGACCGCATCCTGGCAGGCTGCGATCCTGGGGCCCCAAATGATGCAGGGGACACTACGCGAGCTGGCCCGTTGGCAGGGGAAGAAAGAGGACAACTGGCGCGACGAGCAACCCGGGAAAATGCCTCACCAGGTTTCGATAGCCCCTGTTGCCAGCCTGGGATTCAACCCCTTCGACCGTTACTACGGCTCGATAACGACTTCGGGCTTTTATCCATTCGTGGTTTCCCAACTATGGCATTGGACCGGCGAAAAAAAGCAGGTCCAGCCTTTTGTGGAGTCGGCTCTCCGATGCTTTGACTACCTGGATAACTTCGCGGACCTGGACGGGGACGGATTCTACGAATACCAGACCCGATCACCGGAGGGGCTTAAGAACCAGGCGTGGAAGGACTCCGACGACGCAATCGTGTATGAGGATGGGTCGCAGGTTCCGACTCCAATCGCGACCTGCGAGGAGCAGGCGTTCGTTTACGCCGCAAAATTTCACTTCTCCGAGGTCTTGTGGCGACTTGGCCGGCGGGATGAAGCGAAGAAGCTCTACCACGAGGCAAGCGAGCTCAAGAAGCGATTCAATGACCGCTTCTGGATGGAGAGGGAAGAATTCGTGGCCCTGGCCCTCGACCCGGACAAACGGCTGGTTCGATCGATCAGCTCGAACCCTGGACACTGTCTTGCGGCAGGCATTCTTGACGAGGCCGTAGTCGAGCGGGTCGCCGATGGCCTGATGGGTCCGGAGCTCTTTAGCGGATGGGGGATTCGCACTCTCGCCTCAAGTCACCCGGCATTTAATCCGTACAGCTATCATCGAGGCTCCGTCTGGCCGGTAGAACAGGCTACTTTTGCTTTGGGACTCTGGAGGTACGGCCTGCACAGGCATTTGAACAGACTGGCACGCGCTCAGTTCGAGGCGGCGGCCCTTTACGACTTCTGCCGTCTGCCCGAGCTGTTCACGGGCCATCCCCGAGACGAGTCGCATCCCTTTCCCGCTGTATATCCCAACGCCTGCTGGCCCCAAGCCTGGTCAGCCTCCGCCCTGTTCTGCATTCTGCAGTCGATGCTGGGCCTTTACCCTTACGCCCCTTTGAATCTCCTTCTGGTCGATCCGCATCTCCCCGACTGGCTTCCGGACATAACTTTGAATGCAGTGCAAGTTGGAGAGGGCCGCGTTTCGTTGAGGTTCTACCGGGACAAGCATGGGGACAGCGAGTACGAGGTACTTGAGAAGCGAGGGAGTTTACACGTGGTTCGGCAACCCAGCCCCTGGTCCACCACGTCCGGACCTATAGAGCGGGTCATGGACCTGTTCGAGAGCCTGACCACGCTATGAGCCCGCCGCTCGTAGCAATGAAGGCTACCGGGTGACGACGATAGCCAGGGTGTTTGATCGAAGCGCCATATTCGCGAACTCGACCGTTTCCTCTTCGTCGGCGATCACAGACAAGGGGCGCTCGAAAACGCAGTCATGGGCGCCCGGACCAAGAGTCGTGACTCCGCGACGTGATCTTCGGGGAGCTTCCGGTTCCAGCGGAATTCGAAGAACCGCGACTTCGATCGGTGATTGGCTGGGTAGATCAATCACCTCGCGTCCTTTCTCGTCCGTCTGCGCAATGGGCAAGTATTCGATCAGCGGCGCCGCATCGACGCGCACGGTCGGCCAAGGTCGATCTGTGGCCGGAGGCCCGGGTATGCTTCCAGCCTGAGCTCGGCATCTAAGGCCGAAATGTTTAAGGACATCACGCGGGTGAATTCGAATGCTGGTCTCCGCACGGTTGGTAAGGGTGATCCAAAGCTCGATTGTCTGGCCCAGCCGAAAAACGCGCCGATTGGCAGGACGGGTGGCGATTGTGATGCCGACGGGGAGCCGGCTTTCGAACTCGCTCTCTCGAACGGTGGAACCCTTCGCCCCAGGCGGGAGTGGGGCCGGTCTATGCAGGCCTTCGGGGATCGTGAATTGAGCGGCCGAGGCCGACTTTCGTCCAAACTCATCCTCGGTGACCGTGGGCGCGAGCGCCTTCGTAATGCGTTCGTACGCGTCTTTACCAATTGCTGTCTCAAGTTTCTGCATTTCCTCAGAGACAATCGTATCCCGCTGCTGCTCGAGCCTTTGGAGTTCTTCCTTGTCCTCAGTCGGCGGCCGTCGTCCGGCCCGCGCCGCTTCTCGAAACCTTGTGATCAGTTCTCTGGCCTGAGCATCGACGGCGTTTACCCGCTCCATATACTCGGTCGCGATGGCTTGCACGGCAGACAATTGATTTTCATCCAGTTCGGCCGGTCGCAATCGAGCAGCCAAATAAGTCCGGGTTGAAATCGGCCTTCCCTCTTTCCCGGAGGCATTCGCTGATTCGGCGCGGCCGGCGATTCCTCGAAACAGACTCAAGAAGGACATGACCGGCGAGGGTTGATAGGTGCGAGCGGCAGCGAGGCGGTCATCCTCCGTTGGCGTTTGAGCCAAACAGTTGTCCCGACAAGCAGAAGCCAAGAACAAAATCAGCACCAAAGAACGCCAGATCATGCTTTCAATCCCGTCCGTTCGTCGGTATTCCCGTATTCCCGATTTGACACCCCCATTATGGGCGCCGACGGCTTTTTCCACAAACTGGATCCGGTAGAAGAACCGGAAGCGGCATTGCCGGGAAGCGGCATTGCCGGGGATACTGCATGGCGGCGGCCGCCTCAGGCCCCTTGCCGGCCCGGTCAGATGAGCCAGGGCGGTGGGACCGGGCACTATGGAACCCCGTCACCTGTTCACGGCTGTCAAACGCCTGCTGCCCGAAAACCCGCTTACTCTTCTCCCTCCTCTGGAGTTCTTTGCTTCTCCTTGAGGATCTTCGTTAAGAGGTCGCCCACTCCGAGCGCCTCCGCCTGCCTGCCCAGGTAGTTCCAGTCGAGTGTGTCCCCCCGGACAGTGAGAATGCCCAGGACGTCTTGCCATTGGCGGTCGGAAATTGAGCCTCCGAGGCGAAACCAAAGGAGTTTACGAAGGATCGAGTCCTCTGCGCTGGCGATGAACAATTCCTGCTGGGGCTCGTCGGAGACCCGATACGCTTCTCGACGAGCCATTTCCCTCTGGGAAGCAGGATCGTCTTTCAGAAGGAAAATGTCGACCTTCAGCACGGTTTCCAAGTGGATGACGTTGAACGACGAACGCCGCCTGACGGATTCGCGAACCCGATTTTCGTCGACGTAGAAGGTTCCCTCAAGAGCCCGAACGAAAGGCAGGACATGGTCGTCTTGCAGATCGACCACCAGATCGACGTCGTGTGTCGCTCTTGGTATCCCGTGCAGCGAACTCGCGAGCGAGCCGCCTATCAGGTACCTGACGCCAAGCTTGACGAGGACATCGACGATAAGACATGTAATCTGGAGTGGTTCGCCAGGGATCACTAATAGCCTTCACGATCCGGGTCCCAATCAAAGACGCGGATCATCGTCTCCCGATCAAGCCACAAGGACGCGAGCCGTAGCCGCAATTCCCGCTCGGTGATGGTGCCGCGCTGCTTGCGAATACGTGCCAGCGCCATGTACTGAACGGCCTTCGTCATCTCACTGACACAACGCATCTTCTCTTGTGGCGTCATCCGGCGGTAAGCTTCGACAAGCCGTTTCATTGTCTCGGGATCAGTATCGGTGACTCCAAGAAGCATAAGAAACTCGCCGCAACGGGTGTGGTGATAACTATGCGAGTACCTACGGTAACACCTGCCCAACCCGTGCCTCAACAGTAAACGTCAATCAACGAAACGCCGACCCGCGCCGAAAGTTGACCAGTAACCGGAGCTGTGTCTAAAGGGCGTGTTGCCTAAGTCGAGCGCTGGGCGTCGGAACCACATGGAGTGCGGCGGCAGAGGGAGTCCGACGCTTTATCAGCACGGGTTGGACCGCCGGACGCTCCGCCAGTCGGACCAAGGAAGTGCCACCGAGGCCGTATTGTGGCACGGCCGTCTCGGCCGTGCCACGGGCGGGACGCCCGTGCCACAATCGGTCCCGGCATGCAGCGGATTGCGGAGTCCATTGAGCGCATGGACCTCCCCGCATTAATCAGTAGACTGAAGGAATGAAGTACACAAGCAAGACAACCGCACTTGCCAGCGGGATCAAGCTCTCCTACGTGGAGCAGGGTGCTTCGGATCGTATCCCGATGCTTCTGCTGCATGGCGTTTCCGATTCCTGGCACAGCTTTGAACCCGTGCTGCCTTACTTGCCCCCCTCCATCCACGCGTTCGCGGTCAGCCAGAGAGGCCACGGCGACTCGGATCGGCCTGAGAGGTATCGCACTCGGGATTTCGCCGAGGACATCGGGGAATTCATGGACGCGGTCAACCTCCGAGAGGCGCTGGTCGTCGGCCATTCGATGGGCAGCACCAATGCCCAGCGGTTCGCCATTGACAAGCCCGGGCGTTTCTTGGGCCTGGTGCTCGCGGGTTCGTTCCCCTCCTACCGTGACAACCCGGGAATAATTCAGCTCTGGGAGTCCGAGATTTCAAAACTCGCAGATCCAGTTAATCCTAGGTTCGTCCGCGAGTTCCAGGAAGGAACGGTCGCGCAACCGGTCCCCGACGCGTTTCTGAACACTGTCATCGAGGAGAGCCTGAAGCTTCCCGCACTGGTTTGGCGCAGAGCCTTTGAAGGGTTCCTCGAGGACGATTGCGTGGGCGAGCTGTACAAGATCAAGGCTCCAACGCTGATCCTTTGGGGCGCGCGTGACACGCTGTGCCGGCGAAGCGATGAGGATGAACTCTTGGCTGCGATAGCCGGCTCGCGGCTGATCGTCTATGAAAGTGCCGGGCACGCACTCCATTGGGAGGAGCCGGAAAGGTTTGCCGCGGACCTGGTAGCTTTTGCCACTGAAGTGGCGCCCGAGGCTCTACCGGCCTAACCGGGGCCGTGTCTAACGTATGTTGAAGAGAGGATGAAGGATGAAGGATGAAGGATGAAGAAAGGCGAGAAAGTGAGTTCTTCATCCTTCTTCATCCTTCATCCTTCATCCTTCATCCTTCATCCTTTGCCTTCAGCGAATGTCGTTCCAGTGCGCAATGCCCTGCCAGGTGG
>RPQK01000029.1 GCA_003819755.1 Acidobacteriota bacterium
AAGCGTTCCAGGTCCAATGACGGGAACGAGCTCGGAGGGAAAAACCAGGAGTCCCAAGGTGAGGAACATCGCGATCTGGACCAGCCAGGCAAGCCCGTCGTGAAAACGCATCAGGCTCCCCCGGTGAATGAACGGACGGTTCCCCGTCACAATCCCACAGATGTAGACCGCCAAAAACCCGTTTCCGCCAAGGGCGGAAGTACCGCCGTAAGTGAGAAGGACAACGGACGTCGTTAAAACCGGGTACAAACCCTCATAGTCCAGACGGAGCCGGTTCAACACAATGGGCAGCAGTCGGCCTGACAGATAGCCGAACAGACCCCCGACGGCCATTTGCTGCAAGAAGAAGGGTACCAGGGCCAGGCTGCTCCTGCTTGAATCTACCAGCAAGCCGGTGAACCCGATTGTCAGGAAGACCGCCATCGGGTCGTTGCTGCCCGATTCCAGTTCCAGCAGGGGCCTCAAGTGACCCTTCAGCCTGATCCCCCTGGAGCGCAGGACCGAAAAGACTGCGGCCGCATCCGTCGACGAGACCACTGACCCGAGCAAAAGCCCTTCGAGAGGCGTCAAGCCCAGCACGAGGTTTGCGAACAGGGCCACTGCGGAAGCCGTAATGGCGACGCCGACCGTGGACAGGGCCAAGCCGTGCAGAAGCACGGGCTTGATGCTTTCCAAGGAAGTATCCAGGCCTCCGGAGAACAGAATGAAAGCCAGGGCAACCGTGCCGACCGACTGAGCCAGGTGCGGGTTCCAGAACTCGATGTTCCCTGGCCCCTCCGACCCGGCCAGCGCGCCGATGACGATGAACAAGACTAGTGACGGAACACCCAGGCTGCTTGACACTTTGCTAGCGATGGTGGCCAGAATCAACAGCAACGAGAGATAGATGAGGATCTGTTCCAGTGACACCATATCAATAGTACTATTTTGTCCCGGCCTCGCCTGGATGGAAGGTGAGACTTAGGGCTGGCTACTTTCCTCACGCCGGAGGCGTGAGAGGAGAGTAGCCGGGGGTGGAGCCGTTTTTCAGGCGACACCCCCGGAAAACAGGCAGCAAAATCCCCCACTCCGGCAGGAGTGGGAGGAGGGACTCCTCGCACCGCCTGCCGGGGTGCGTTCTTGCTTCTGGCGTTTTCCGGGGGTGTCGCCTGAAAAACGGCTCCACCCCCGGCTACTCTCCTCTCACGCCTCCGGCGTGAGGAAGTAGCCAGGCCCTTAGCCTCATCGGTTTGCCCAGGGCAGATTTGCCGCCCAGCGCTCAATTTGGGGCAACACGTGCTCTAGACAAGGCCCCGGTCGCGAACAAGCTCGCCGAATACCGGCTGGTGATGCTAGCATTAGCGGCTGCAAATGGGACGCCTCTATACATCAGCCGTCTGCCTCTGCCTCCTTTGGTGTTGAACAGTGAAACGCTGCAGGCGATCCTCCAAACCATTGTCTGGGAGCAGAACATGGAGTATATCGCCGGCTACTACACGCAACCACTCTCCAAGACCGGAAGGAGAAAGGTCAAAGTGGTTCTCAAAAACCGCTCCAGAGGACAAGTCAGGGGAGGGGAGAAAGAATTCTGACGATGACTAATTGTCAGCGGCTGAGTCACAATCATCTTTGTCGACGTGGGCGGCTACACGCGTCAAAGATCGGAAGATGGCAGGGCAAATCCCGAAGCGTTTTTTGAAAGTTCGGCTGAAATGGGCAATGTGCCTGAATCCGACTCCGTAGCTGATCTCCTTTACGGATAGCCGCGACCGCTCAAGAAGGTAGGCGGCGCGAGTCAACCTCCTTTCTGCCTGAAACTGCTTTATCGTAAGCCCGGTTTCTTTCTTGAACAGATGCTGAATCCTGCTACCGCTCAGGCGAACCGCTCTGGCAAGAGTCTCCACACCGACGGATCTATCCGATCTGTCCAGTAGGACCTGCAGTATCGTCACTACTCGTCTATCCATGCACACCACCAGAACCTGCTAAGCAACGACCGTCTGAACTGCCGGTGTCACGCCCTCAGACTTCTCCATCGTGCTTGCAGATAGGCAATTTCAAAACAGCAGAAAACATCAACAGTTAGGTCTAGAAGTACCCCGGTGATTCATTTACTCTGATTTTAACTTATCTTTTTTATTTACTCTAATGTTTACGCCATAGTCAACCAGGTAATCAGCTCGACCATTTGGGAAGAAGGGTTCTGGCGCGGGCACAGGCTTGCCAGGAGGAGTTGCCCGATTCCTCGCTGGCGCTGGACGGGCCGGGATTTAGACAACAACAACGGCGGGGGCAATCGAAGGAGTAAGACGGATGGCCGCACCGAGGTTCTCACTGTCGATTCTGGGTCTTGGCGTTCTCGGGCTTATCTTGTCTCCTCCAATCAACAATTCGGAGGCCCCGTCAGACAAGCCGACACAGGCGGCCGAGTCGGTCCCGGTCAACCTGACTCTGACGCCCCTCGCAGTCACTAAGACCGACCCGGCCGGCACGATCACTAAGAAAATCTCCGACCAGATCGGTTGCGGCGACTACAAATCTGGAACGCCGTGCTTAGGAGGGCAGAAGCTGCGGTTCCTGGTCGCAACTGTCCCGGACCCGACCGCGCCCCGCCTCGCATCGCTGCTTGACGGGTTTCTTGACAGCATTGTGCGTGCCGCGAACGAGGAACGCTACGCCATCGAGGGGCATTGGTTACCGTGGCGACCCACCCAGGAAATGTCGGACGGAAAGTTCCTCGTCTCGTGGCTGAGTGGGGAGAGGGAACGAAAGGAACGTGAACAGGGGACGCTACCGGGGTTGATCTTCTTTCGTCAGGTACTCGCGCAGGACACTAGACTGGTCGTCTTTCTGATCCCGGAGTCCCCTGTTGTAGGCCTTAACAAGACCGCCTTTCGTACCAGCTTGGAGTGCATTCGGCGTTTCCAGGGAGGCAGCTTGCAGCACGCCTGGATTCTGGGACCCGCCTTTTCGGGTTCAGTCACCTCGTTAAAGGACCTCCTAAAGGAGGATCAACCAGACGGACACCATTTCTGCCTCGTGACCGGAACAGCGACCGACGCGACCAACGAGAGTCAGATCGAAGAGCTGAACAGGTCTTCGGTGAAAAGCGTGGAATACCACTCGGTAGTTGAGAATGATTCCGTCGCTTTTGAGGCTTTCGTAAATTACGTAAAAAGTCACCGGGAGGAGGAGAAGGACATCGCCGTCGTAGCCGAAGCGGGTACGGCCTTCGGGGCCAGCTTCGCCTCCGAGGCGCAGCCTGCCATTCGACTCTCGTTTCCATCACAGATAGCGAGGCTGCGAAATGCGTATCAACAGGATCCCGAACTGTCACATTTCAGTACCACGCAGGTTCCGCGCTCCACTCTCGAACTTAACTTGAAGGACAAGGGGGATGGTGGGGACGCAATTCCGACTTATTCTCCTGAACACACCTCCGTCTCCCAGGAAATCACGTTGCGGAACGTCGCCACGTCAATACGGAGGCGTCATATTCTCTATGCCGCCATCGGTGCCACCGATGTTCTCGATTCGCTCTTCGTGTCCAGCTTTCTGCGTGTCCACGCGGGGGATGTCCGGCAAGTCAGTTTTTCGAACGATATTCTTTATCAGCACTCCTCGCCAGGGAAATCCTTCTACGGCAACCTTGTAGTAACGAACTATCCCTTCTTACGGTCGCACAGGCACCTGCAGGGCAAAGAAACGACCCTCCATTTTTCGAGCGCCGCGACACAGGGAGTTTTCAATGCCTGTCGCCTAGCCTTGGGCTTCCAGCAAAAGCAGGCTTGCTTTCGGGACAACCCGGCCGCGTCGAGGGCATCCCTCCTTCACCTGGTTTCCAAAGGTAACAGGTCGGCAAGCCAGGACGGGCCGCCAATCTGGCTGATGGTTGTCGGTCGGGACCGACTGTGGCCGGTACAGGTACTCAAGCGTGGAGACAAAGCCCCCTCCTCACTCGCATGGTTTTCCGAGTCACGAATCGCGGCCGAGCGATCGGATACCGCATCGTCATCCTCCGTTACAGCCATCGACTTCAATTTCATCCAAGAAAGCGTAACACCGGATCAGGAGGCGGCGCAGACCCTGGCGGGTCATGAAACAGATTCTCCCTCGCGGCTCTGGGATGTCATCCTCGTTTGGTTCTCCCTCTGGAGCGCCTGGTACGTCGCCGCCCCTTTCCTGAAAAGAGACGCCGTGGGATTCCGGGGAGGACTCCAGGAGGCAAGAGGCTGCTTCAAATCGGCCCTTCCCTATCGCTTTCTGGCATTGGCCTGCCGCCTCGCCATCATGGCGCCCTTGCTCTTTATTCAAGTGGCATACGGCTTAGAAGCCGACCAGGGGTTTCGGAGCATTCTGGCGGTTCTCGGTTTGCTGTCGACAGTACTTCTGGTATGGGGGCTTTTCGAAGTGCTTATTGCCATGCTCACCGAAAGGCGGCCGCCCGCTTCATTCCTGCGGGATGCGGGCACAGGGCTCCTCGTCATTGCCGCGGTCATAGCACTCTGCTTCTGGTGGGTAGCCAGCCTGTTTTTCAACGATGAGGATCACTACGGACGGTTCCTGGTCCTCCGCTCGGTGATACCAGCCAGTGGTGTTTCACCTGTCTTTCCGGTGATTGCTCTTCTCTTCGGAATTGCTTCCTGGGCTGATATGCAGGTACGTCGGCACAATCTGGTCAAGTACTGGGATCCGGGGGTCGTGGACCTTGAGGGGAGTGGCATGGCCTCGCTGCGGAGTCTGACCGAGTTCATGACCGGACTGAGGGAAGCCCAGCGAAGAGCGATCAATATAAAAAGGGACTGGCCGGCTCTACTTGGTGTCGTCCTGTTTCTGGTTGCCGTAAAGATAAATACGCTCGAGCCCCCGGGGATCAAGTGGGTACTGGCGTCGGAGTTCAGTCTCCTCATCACTCTCCTCCTGCTGACCGGCTTCCGCTTGCTTGATCTCTGGCTCACATTGCGGCCGATTCTAGCCCGGCTGGCCGGATGTCGCTTGGGTAAGGTATTTGAACGTCTGGCTTGTGACTTCAACTCCCAGACCATCTGGTCGGGGGGCGCCACCTTGAACCGGACTCTACTGCAATCTCTCGAGCGGCTTGACTGCATTTCGCCCGAGTGCCCCGCCCGGCTCCTCCGCCCCATCGAACACAACCTCCCGGCGGTGATGGCGACGAAGCGATATGAAACGGTCGGCCCGCAACTGAAGGAGATCAATCACGCGATGAACGAGATTGCTTCGGCTATCGCGCCCAGGCTGAACACCGGAAAAGCGATCAGCCTCAAAGAGGCGCAAGAGGAGTTCATTGGCGCCCGGCTGGTCGCTTTTATCCGTTATCAGATTCTTCATCTGAAGGAGTTAGTCGGGTTCCTCGGCCTGGGCTTCGTTTGTCTCCTGGTCGCAATTAATGTTTACCCGCTTCATCCGCACCGAACGCTCGTCCTGTGGTCAACGATTCTCTTCGTTATTCTCAGCGCCATGGCCCTGCTGGTGCTGGCCAATCTCGACCGAGATCCGCTGCTCAGCCGTTTGCGCAGGACACACCCGGGCAAACTGGACAGCAACTTCTTCATTCAATTGGCCTACTACGGCACGATACCTCTGCTCGCCCTGCTTGCCTCGCAGTTCCCGACTGCCGGCCACTACCTGTTCTCATGGATCGGGCCGTTATTTCAGAGTTTAAGGTGAGCCGTTGCCTGACTACCTTGGAGTACACGCTATGAACGAAACACGATCCAAAGAGGTCCGCGTTTGTCTCGTCATGTACGGAGGACTCTCTCTGGCCGTCTACATGAACGGAGTGGCGAGAGAGTTTTTTGACCTGGTCCGAGGACGCGGAGTCTGGGGCGTTTTGAAGGAACTGGCGGACGTCGATGTCACGGTCGATGTCCTTTCTGGGGCGTCTGCCGGGGGAATCAATGCGCTGTTTCTCTCGTACGCACTCTGCGAGGACGGCGAGTTCCGTCCGCTCGCCGACCTTTGGCGGGAAGAAGGGGCGCTGGCACGGTTGCTCCACGAGCCCGGAACCAAAGATGCTCAGTCGCTTCTTAAAAGCGAACACATGCGCAAAAGCCTGGTTAGCGCCTTCAACCAGATGAAGACGATGTCTCCGGATGCCGCTGATGTATGTCCAACCTGCACGCGCGAGCTCGACTGCCTCCTGTCTGTTACAGATTTCTTCGGCGGCACCGAGCAAGTGGGTGATTTCCGGGAAGCTCCAGTTCTCCTGAAATCCTATAAGGCAGCGCTGCACCTCAAGCATCGGCAGGGACGCAAGCATCCGTTCAGAACCCTCCAGGCCGACGTGCTTGCCAAGATGGCCTGTGCGACATCCGCCTTTCCGATCGCTTTTGAACCGGTCGAGATCTCCGGCGAAACTTTGCGGGGTCGTCTGATTTCGAACTGTAACTATGTGTGGGACGAGAGAGACCGGGTCTTCATCGACGGGGGAGTCCTCGATAATGCACCATTTGGGCTGGCGCTCCCGTTAATTTACGAGCGGCATGCCGATCGGCCGGTTGACCGGCTGCTCTTCTTCGTGGAACCGGATCCCGTCCGGCCGGGCGCTACTCCCGAACCAGCCGGCAAACCCAGTTTTCTTCGGGTTGGGCTGGCCTCCCTGGCCTCGATTCCCGGCCACGAAACCATTGCCGAAGACATTCATGCACTCAATGAGCACAACCGGAAAATTGACCTGCTGAACGTGGTTTACGGGAACAGCTTTCTGGGCGGCGCGAAGGGGGGGGCCAGCTGCGAGCCCGATCCCCAACAAGAAGAAATATACCTGCGCGCACGAGTCTACCGGGTGATCGAGGCTTTGGGACGCGAACTTCCACACGCGCCGTTAGAGCGGATTCGCAAGTCCATCATCGCGAGAGCGGAAAATGAGCCGAGAGCATTCGAAGCCGGTGCTGGCAGCGAGGGCTCTCAGAAACAGACCGGTTTCCCCTGCCTCTTTGAACACATTTACCGCTCCATCGACAGGGTAACTCTTGAAGTCCGCTTTGACGACTCCACTCGTTACCGGCTCGATTACCTCGACATCGGCTATGTCCTCCGGGCTTACTACTATTGGGTTTACCGACTACACGAGAGGCTGGAATCCCGGGTCGACGAAGAAAGAACCAAGTGCGGGGTCTCGTCGAGCAGCACGCCCAATGAAGAGGCGGAAGCCAACAATCTACTCGGTCAAGACGATATTCTTGAGCTTCGGAGGAAGATCAGCCATCTCTCGAGGCGGATTGATATGCTGCTCTTCCTCGAAGCGGCTGTCTTCCGTACGCTTGGTGCTCTGTTGGCGCCCGACGAATTCGGGAGGCAGGAGGCTGATGCTGACCCGGTAGTGAACGGAATTTGTGCCCTGCACCCGAAGCTCCGGTCCCCGGAGGAATTCAACCTATCTGAGCTGCTTCTGGTCTGGTCCCAATGCCTCATGGTGAGCGATCGCGTGCTTGAAACCGTGACTCGATCGTGGAAATCCGCGCGACCTCTGAGCCAAACAACCGCGCGGAACAATGGTCGAGAAGGCAACGAGGACGGCTCCTCTCCAGGGTGGTTCAAGAAAACCTATCTTCAAATGTGGGGAAAGGCACAGGACGAGAGCCTGAGCAACGACGTGCTCCCTACCTTTGTTGAGACTCTTAACGAAACGATTGGCCGCCTTCCGGGCAATCTGTCCGCGATCGATGCGTTCCACTGCGTCGACAGGTGGCGTTATCCGATGTGTCTAATGAGCGGGTTGGGCGAGATGGACCGGATCGAGTACTACAGGATTTCGCCGCTGGATGCGGCGAAAGTGCAAGGAAATTCTAAGCGGCTGGACCGTTGGATTAATCAGCCGGAAAAGAAAGTGACCGGAACCGGTCTGGCCCATTTTGCGGCCTTCCTGAAGAAACCATGGCGATCGAACGACATCATGTGGGGACGCCTGGATGCGGCCAGCATCATCTGGGAAGTGCTTTTCCAGAATAAGTCGAACCCCAGCCGCGCGAGGGCCGCCGCACTAATCAACTCACCGGTCTTCAAGGCGCTCGACGCGCGGTGCCGCAAACTGGTTCGACGGTTCGCGAACACGACGCAGACTCCCGATGATTTCAAGAAAGCGATCCTGGAGCATCACCAGGAAACAATTCTTGAACAGGAACTGCCCAACGTCGTGCGAGATGCGCTCGAAGAGGAGTTCGATTCCGGAAAACAGAAAGCGCCAAAGGGTGCCGGGAGCCTGGAAGCGGCGAACCTGGGCGCTCTTTTGGTCTGCCGTGATCCTTTCCTGAGAGCGCTGGCCCGCTTTGCTGCCGCCCCGGGACGCGTCGACTACAAGAAATTCTTCTGCTCCGATTGCTGGAGCTTTGGACGAAGCACTCTGGAGTCGATTGGCCGCTTGCGAGGTGCCGTTCTGGGGGTGCATGCCGCTCGGGTCCTGACCAACATGAGCAACCAACTGCTGCACCAGGAAAAGAGTCTGCACAAGGTGTTCAAAAAGGGCGTGAATAAAGCTTCTTTGGGAATGACGACTATTCATCTGGTGCTGAAGTCCCTGGAGTCCGGTAGCTTCCCGATCCTGTGGCTGATCCTTTTCACCCTGTCGGTCGCCCTGCCGCTGATTTACGCCCTCGCGCCGAAGGACCTGCAGGTGGCCGCCTGGCCCTTCTTTTGGCTTCCGCTCATTCTCCTGTGCGGCCTCCTGCTTCTCCCTTCAATCTGGTTTGGTCCACGCAGTCCGCTCAGGTACGTCGCTTTCGCCGGCTTCCTGGCGAGTTTCGGATACCTGGTCCATCTCGGGTCAGCGACGGCAACAGGGACCTGGCTCACCAACCAAATGTCAGCCGTGCCGTCTTCATCCTGGCCTTTTGCCGGAGGAGTTGCCTTAGTGGGAGCCGCCGCCCTTTCGTGGCGCAAGAGCCGAAAGGCAAGAAGGCGTGGAACGACTCCCTGATGATGGTTGCCCAACGGGAGAAACACAGAAACAGCAGTTGCGACCAGGACGAGCATCCTGGGCACTGAATCAGAGCAACAGTCAAGACCGATGAGGCGCCGTGGTTCGGTCGCGTTGTGAGATCGATGGTCGCTCTCTCCGGACCCCCGCCATCCGGGATACAGATTGCTGGGCCTGCAGATTTAGACCCAGCGAGGAGTAAGCCTATGTCAAGTCGGATTACCCCCATTGATTCGAAGGTGACGCTTCCTGTCGGGACCCCTGGTTTTGAGTTCACCCCTCCGGAAGCCGATGCCGAATTGATCAAGATCCTCGCTAGCAACAAGCCTTTTCCTGCAAGAGATATTCGCCTCGGACAGATCAAAATCGGCGTCAAGGGTGGTCAGGACTTCGCGCTGGGAGGCCAAGGACGGGAAGTTGTCTTTCGCGGTAAGGGGTCAGCTTTCGCAGGCTTGGCCGCCTACCGGGACGCAGGCAAATTAGTCAAGGATCTGCAGTTGTCCGACCCGCTGAATCTCGCTATCGCCGGAGACAATGAATCCACCTACTCGTTGTTCACCTGGGGCTACGACGTTGAAGCATCCGCAAAAGGCGCGATGGCACTCTCAGCCCCATTCCAGGTTAAATTCTCGATCGATGGGAAGCGGGAGGGTCTGTACGCGTTGATCAGGCGCTTTCCTCAAGATACAGGTGCGCAAACGATTCTCGGAGAAACGGTCGCGTCCGTGACCGTCCCCTCCCTGGTTTCTTCCCCGGACGAGTTAAAGCCTGGCACCTGGCTGGTAGTCGAGGTTGATGGACGACTGGCCGGCACCATCGGCGCCGTCGTCGGCTACGACTTCAACTGGGTCAGGGAAACGAAGCTCGGGCAGCTCTCGGGCGCCATCGGCATGAAAGTGCAGGCAAACCTGGCAGTTGCACTGGGATTCGTACTCAACGGTCGCTATCTTCTGATTCTGTCCCGGGAATCTCTTGATCCAACCGACCGGAAGATCCGACTTCAGCTTTTCAAGCAGAAGGTAAAAGGGTGGTCCTTCGCTTTGAACGCAAAGGCCGAAGCACACCTGGTGACCCCGGAGGGACTCGCCGAGGACCCGCATGCCTTGGTGCAGGCGGTTCTGGGAGTCCACGCCGCCCAACTCCTCCAGTACGTCCGGGCAATTGAAGAGTGGACTTCACCGGGCGCAGATCTCCCCGCGATGCTGGCTAAGATGGGGAGACGAAAAGCTTTTGAACTGCTGACCGAACTGACCGGGGTCGATGCCGAAAGTGCCTTCGAATTGGCCCGAGAACGGGTCCTAAATCTTCTCGAAACCTGGCAGGGCCTGGACCACCAGGTAGCAGGTGAGGTCCTTCGACTGGTTGAGGACAAGGTACCCCTCTCACCTGTCCGCGAGATCCTCGACTCGATCATCGAAGCGGACGAAAGATCGATCCAGAGAGTACTGCGGCCAATCATCGGGGAGGTGGAATTCTTCCGGACGCCTCTCGGCCGGCTGATCATGAACATGGCCGACCAGGATCTGATGCCGATTCTGACCGGGTCCCTCGGATTCCAAAGATTCCGTGATCAAGCGAAGATCTTGAGAAAGATCATTGATGGAAGTCTCCTGGAAGATACTCTCGGTCGATACCTCGGGTTCGTTGACAAGCATTTTAAGATCAGCCAGATCAAAGCGGCGGTCGAGCAGGCTAACCTCCAGGTGCTTGACGACTGGCTAAAAGACAGGCTGGAGGCCTTCCTTGAAGGAGCGGTCGACCTCAAAAAGCTCGCCGAACTGCAAAGAACAATCAATTTTCTCCTGAGCAAGCCCAAATCGTTTTACGAGGAGGTGCGGAAAGCGGCGAACCACCAGTGGAGCCTCGGACTGAAATCGCAATACCAGAAGACCACAACGGAAGAGGCCCTCCTCGATGTGACTTTCGATTTTGATAAGAGCGATCTGCGAGAAGTCGTTCGTGCGGCGATCGCCGGCGAGTTTGGCCAGGTTCTGGCAAAGCCAACGCCGGGGGTCACGCTGAATCAGGCCAGCCTCACGCACGGCGTCAAACGAGAGTCTCGGCTGAGTCTCTCCCTCCCCTTCTACAAGCTGGACCTTGAGCATCTGAATCAAAGCCTTGGAAAATCCCAATGGCTGCAGAGCGTGGAGGGCCAGCTTCTGATTTGGGATTTGAGTGCCGAAGATACGATCTTAAGAAAGAACAAGACCTTAAGCCGCCTGGCAATAGCAGCGCAGCTTCCGGTCCGACTGAACACCGATCTACTGGTCTTTGCGAACCCTTCTTTCAAGTATTCGTACACTTACCGCTCAGCGAAGAAGAACATGAAGGGAGCGGAGCTCGAATATCAGATAAGACCGTACCTGACCAAGTACTTCGGCCGACTCTTCACTGGCGAAGGGTCGATTCGCACTTGGATCGGGGATCTCGACAAGGTGATCGATCAGCTCGAGTACAACGGGACGGACAATTTCGGCGACACTTTGTTGTCACTTCAGATAGGCGCTTCGCCATCAGCTCTTGCGGCCTGGCTGAAGGTCCCGCAAGAGGAGAGATCGTCCGTCTATTTCAAGCTCTCCAAAGAGATTCAGAGGAAACTCAAAGAGCTGATTCCCTTCTACTACTTTCAGGACCTGGGGCGGTACGGCGACCTGATCCCCGCACAGGCATTGCTCGTCTACGCCTCAACTCCACCGGCCAATAACGTCAAACAGGTAAACGGTAAATGGCAGGAATCGCTCGACAAGCTGCATTGGTATACCCCGCACGGAAATCCCTTGGACCTCGACACGATCACAGAGGACTTCCTTTCCAGCGTCTCTCCGCCGCGTCTGGCGGCACTGCTGGCTGATATACAGCCTCTCCTCGCCGGAAACCCCAAGATGGCGGGATCGGCTCGGTACTACAAGCCAAACGACGCTGCCAAGATCTGCGGAGAAGTACTGAGGGACGGAGAATGGCAGCTAAACGCGCTGTTCCGGACCGAAGCGGCAATCGTCCATGCCGTCGTCGGGGCGGCCAGAACGTTGGCTAAATTTCTAGCTAAATCCCAGTCTCACGAAGCTCTGCGGAGCCTCGAAGAGTTCGGCGCGAAAGTGTCTTCCGCTTTCAATGCCGAGTTCAGGAGCCTTTACGGCGGAGACGCTTTTCGGCCGCTTGGCTCGCTACTGTTCCTCGAGGCAGCCAAGGTTTTTGATCCGTTTGCAGTCGATGCCTCACCCGTGGCGATTTTTGAGCTGATAGTCCTAAGGCAAAGCCATGAATTTCCTATGGAAAACTTCCTGGCCGGCGACGTCCCGGAGCAGGGAGAGGTTCTTGTTGAACAATGCCTTTTCGATTCGGCTCGGTAGATTCATGCGCCTCAGGGTGGAACACAGAGCCGTGAGCGCAGCGTTTTTCAGCGGAGCGACCCGGCCCGAACCGTTAAAACCACTCACCTCAGGTGCCAACGATTCGCCGGGTCATCGAAACAGTGAACAGACGACAGCCCGCTAAAGAAAGGAAGGAGGACGTATGCTTCAGTCTCTAGACATTCTCATTGGTCTTGCCCTGGTTATGCTCCTCGTGAGTATGGCCGTAACGATGCTGACTCAGGCATTGATAGTGCTTCTCGGGAAACGTGGCGCTCATCTATTCAGGGGAATCGCTGACCTTCTTCAGCAGGTTTATCCCGAATTTACTCGCGGGATGGCCGAAGAGATCGCTAAGGCCGTTCTCAAGCATCCCCTTATCCGGGGCTCGAGGTTGCGCTACGGTGATGTGGTCAAGCGTGAGGAGCTTACACACCTGCTGCTGCAGTTTGCGTCCGATGATTCCCCGGAACTGGGTCAACAGGAGCGAGGGACTCTTCGGCTCGCCCTGGAGAGGAACGGTATCTCTAACCCAGACGCCACTCTCTCCAGTGTCCGAAGCTTGGCTCTAGAACTGGAGCGGACTAACCCGGAGCTCGCAAACACCGCGAGACGTAGCCTCGCGTTGCTACACGGCGCCGGGAGTGATTTCTTGGCGAAGATAAATGCCTGGTTCGATCAAACCATGGATCGGGTCAGCGAACGCTTTACGGTTAGTGCCCGCATCCTGACGCTTATCACTGCGCTTGCTATCACTTGTCTGATCCAACTCGACACCGTGTCTTTGATTAACCGATTGAGCATCGACACGGAGATGCGAAACAAATTGGTAGAAAGGGCTTCGGGGTTTACGGGCAGTACCCCTCCAGGCGATCCGGGTGGTGGCAACCCGAATCTTCCCCAGATCAGGGCTTACTTCTCGATTCTCTCCGAGGTCGGGTTGCTGAAAATGCCCGCCGGATGGCAAGACTGGAAGGACAACTGGGCCTCAGTCAATCCTGTGGGCCTATTGATCTCTGTTCTGTTACTCAGCCTTGGGGCCCCGTTCTGGTACTACGCCCTCAGCCGGTTACTGCAGCTCAGATCTATCCTGGCTCGTAAAGAAGACGTCGACAGGCAAGACCGGGAGTCAACCCAGGCGACTGTCACAACGCCTGTAGGGCCGGCTCCGGTTTCGCCGACCGGCGCAGCCGGGGAGCGCGGGGATTTGGCGGCCGTCGTCTAGAAGGAGGGAGCCATGGAGTCAAAGTGGATCGGTTGTGTTGACGGAAACTTCCGCGTGGGTAGACCGGCAGGAAACGAGCCGAAAGTGATCGTGCTCCACTCGCTTGGGGGCCCAATAGCGCTCGCAACCCGGCGGTTTCATGCCGTCGGCTCCTTGATGTCATGTCACTATGCGATCGGCAAGGACGGCACGATACAACAGTTTGTATCTGAGTCAGATACGGCGTTTCACGCCGGTCTGATCGTGAACCCAACCTCAAGACTAGTGGTGAGTCAGGGACGGGTGAATCCAAATTTCTACTCCATAGGAGTGGAGCACGAAGGCGCGCCCAATGAGGCGTGGACCGAGTCGCAGGTGGAGGCGAGTTCGCGGTTGATCGCCGATATTGGACGACGGTGGCGAATTCCCCTCGACGATGCCCGTGTGATCTCCCACCAGGCAATCAGAGCCTCTGCGGATTGTCCGGGAGCAGGATGCAAGGTGGCAAAGCTGATAACGCGGGCGCAGGAGCATTTCATGAGGCGAACATCTCCGGCTCAACCATTCCTGCGAATAACATCGCGCTGCAATCGCCGCCTGGCGCCTAGTCGAGCATCCAGAATCGTACAGACACTAGAAGCTGGCAGCCACTTCGCCGCAGTAGCATTCGTCCAGGGCGAGTTGGTCTGTAACAATTCCTTTTGGTATGTCGACGAGGAGGACAATTACATCTGGGCGGGGGCTACGGATAGGCCTCACCCGATCGAAAACGATGGCCAAAGGGACGATGATCAACAACGCTCCTCTGACTCGATGGAAGCAGTCGAACAGCCACAATCGCCTGCCCACTTTACGGGGTTGGGCGAATTGATCGTTGACCGTCGCCTTGCCCTCGGAGTCAAGGACTACTATTCGGTGGCCACTCGCAAAGACTTGATTGTTCTCCATTTCACCGCGGGAAGGTCGGCTATGAGCGCGATACAGACATGGAAGGCAGATCCACAGCATGTGGCAACCGCATATGTCGTGGACATGGACGGGACGATTTTCGAAGCATTTGATCCGCGGAACTGGGCCTATCACTTGGGCATTAGGGGGACCAAGATGCATGACGTAAGGTCAATTGGTATCGAAATCGCAAACGTCGGCCCGCTCAAACTTCAACCCGATGGAGCCCTTAATTGGTGGCCGCCACAGGAGCAATACCAAACTCGGTGGTGCGGGCGGGACGAGAGCAGGTGCTATGTTGAGTCCGAGTATCGCGGCATACACCATTTTGCCACCTTTCCTGAGCCGCAGTTGCGATCAGTCGCTCAACTTGTGAGGCAGTTGACGAGTGCCTTCTCCATACCTCGGAATCTCGCTCCGGCTCAAAAGAGGCTCGAATTTGATCCTTCCTTCTTTTCGAATTTTCGGGGTATCGCGACTCATGCTAATTTTCGCGCCGACAAATGGGACATAGGGCCGGCATTCAACTGGGATTCGCTGGGAGTGTGACGCCGGACCTTCTTTAGGTGCGTTTTTCGAGGCGAACTGCTACCTCGCAGGTCTTGCGACTGCAGCCCTCCGCTCTTCACCAGCGGACCGAGTAGACCTCTTGAACGCTTATGTCACGGCACAGGAGGGGCGCGTCATCGGGCGTCAGGCCGCTCCAGGAGGCGAAGGTGCCCAGCGGCAAGCGGCCGATGCCCTCCAGTTCGATGACTGTCTCCACCTCTCGACTGGGCAGAAATAGCCGAAGGATCTGTGACGGAACCTCGGGATTGGTCCTGTCTTGGAAGTAAATGAAATCCCCGTCCCGGGACCAACTCGGGAAGCCCGCCTTGTACCCTGTCAGAGTGAAGGTGTCCCGGCCGTTGGAGAGATTCAGAACTGTTAGTTCAGACGCCGCGTTGATGGCTGCCATATGCCGCCCGCTGGGCGACCACCGGGGAGAAAACAGCCCGTTTGAGCCGGGAAGCGTTGTCACTCGCGTCACTTGACCGGACGCGAGATGAAGCACCTGGATGAAGAATTCCGACGGGTTGTCGGCATGGGTAAGATCGACACCGCCGAAAGCCAAGCGATCTCCGTCCGGCGACCAGGTCGGGTCCGAGGCTGATTGGCCCGCCGGTGAAAGCTGCTTCAGCCCCGTGCCTTCACTGGAGATCAACTGAATCGTCCAGGTTCTTTTCGACACGTCCACGAAAGCGATCGACCGGCCATCGGGAGACCAGCGAGGCAGAAAGGCCCTCACAGGAGGAAAGGTGAGCCGGCGGCGCTCGGTCCCGTCAACACGGCAACGCCACAAATCCCCGCCCGGATAGGCGATGTAGGCAATCCAGCGCCCATCCCTCGAAAAATCCACCCCTTCCGCCGAGATCCCACCCAGATAGGGAAGGAAACGACCGCTTGACGAATCCAAGCGAACCAGCTCGGCTCGCGGTGCCGTTCCGAGCACGAACAGCTCTTTCGGGTTGTCGGAATTTACCGCGGGCGACGAAAAACTCAGCGGGCCCGAGGTTAGCCGGACCGGCGTAGCGGAAGTCCAGAGCACCCTTCGCCCAATGGGCGGAATGGACCAGACGTCAGTGCGATCCTCAGAGCCCGCCTGCGCCTGAAAAAAGAAAGCGCCGGTCGCCCCGTTCCAGACGCCGCCGGACGAGAACTTCAGCGCGGAGGACGAGGGAAGCAGGGGACGCAAATCCGTGCCATCCTTCCGCAGTTCCCAGAGCGTGAGCGAGGAAGGGGCTGGATCCCAGGTATGAAAACGAAGTCTCTGACCGTCCGGGGACCAGCACAAGCCGGTGGGAAAGCCTTCCGCCGTGAGAAGCTTTTGCGGTCGGGTCCCGTCCTTTCGGACGACAAAAATATCGTGCCCCGCGGAGTAAACCAGGAGCTCGGGATCGGGGCACCAGGCGGCGTCGCTGGCGAGGATGGCCCCGATGCGACGGGGAGAATCTCCCGCAACCGGCAGCATCCACAAGGGAAGAGGTGGTTCGCCTTTTCCTGCCAGCGTCAGCATCTCATTGCCCTCAGGAGACATGCTGCACAAGCGCGGATTCTGGAGGACGGTCGGAAGCGGAATGACTTCCCCGCCCGTCGCCGCCACCTGGACGAGCGCTCTCCCTGAGGGAGTCAGCTCTGAAAAATAAATACGTGTGCCGTCTGACAAGAGAGGCCCGGATTTGGCGACCCCATCATGCGTGATCTGCTTGAAACGCAACGGGCTGTCACTCACCGGCGAGGTCTGGACGCTGACGAGTACGACCAGGATAAGGAGCACAGCGCCGAAAACGGCGAGCAAAAGCCAGACGCGCCCCCGCAATAAAAAAGCCGGGCGATTCCTCCCGGCGGAGGAATCGCCCGGCTCTTGCCTGGAGCTGTGGCCGAGAGGAGGAACAGTCACCGGACTCGAGTGAATGGCGGGCGCTCCGGGTATCCCCGTTTCGACCGGCGCCTCTATCTTTTCGACAGGCGCGATGAAGCGGTAACCACGACGGGGGACGGTTTCGATGAGCGTAGGGTTCTCGGCTAAGTCGCCCAGCCCGTCTCGAAGACGCCTCATCACGGTATTGAGTCCCGCGTCAAAGTCGACGAAAGTGTCACCCTGCCACAGGGCCACGTGAAGATCTTCGCGGCTGACGATACTCCCGGGTTGCTCCAGGAGCTTTAGCAGCACCTGGAATGGCTGATCCTGGAGCTTAATTCTGACACCGCTCTTTCGGACCTCGCCGGACCGCGAATCGACCTCGAAGAGTCCGAAGCGGTAGATGGAAGGAGCTTGGGAACCCACTGTTGGAGCCTCTCGAAAGCGTAAGTATAGCATCGGGCCGCGCGCCGGACGCACCAGCACCCATGCTGTTTCTTCTGCGGTCTGTTCGTAGTTCCGCCTTTAGGCGGGCTTTCAAGAACCGCAGATTTTGCTATAGTTTAGCTCTCAAAAGCCCGCCTAAAGGCGGAACTACGAACAGACCACAGAACATCCGCGACCCCTTTTTCCGTGCGCGGGTCTGTGAGGCCGGCGGATTACGGGCCCAGCATCATTTGGCGCTCACGTCTTGTCAGATCGATCGGTAACTATAGGTAAATACTTGCCTTACTGAGTCAGACACGTTTCAGATTCAATCCATTGGACGGCGTGATCGAGCGGATCGAATACTCGGGGCGCCATGACAACGGACATCTTCCTTCCGCGTCGTCGATGCCCCATTCACCGGTGGGCGATGCGGTCGGCCATCTGGCTTCTCAGCGTCTCAGCCGCCGTGGGATCCCCGAGCGCCGCCCAGGCGCCATCCCCGGCAACAGTCGGCGCCTCCCCGCCTGTCGTCGACCTTCCGTATATCTCACATCCGCCTTCTCTCGGACAATTCCGGGGCATGGCGCCGGACGAGACGGCGCCGGATCTGGTCGAGATCGGCACCTTCATTCAGCAGGTCCCGTCGGACGGGGCTCCGGCGACCCAGCAGACCAGGGTCTTTCTGGGTTACGACTCAAGGAACCTCTATCTGGTTTGGGTTTGCAGCGATTCGGAGCCCGGCGGAATCCGCGCTCACATGAGTCGTCGAGAACGGATCTACGAAGACGACTACGTAGAAGTTACGCTGGACCCCTTCAGGGACCAGCGGCACGCCTTCGTTTTCGCGACCAATCCTCTCGGGATCCAGGCGGATGGGCTCTGGACGGAAGGAAACACGGAGGCGGACAACACGTGGGACACGCTCTGGCACTCGCGGGGCGAGATCACCTCCAGCGGCTTCCTGGTATTGCAGGCGGTTCCGTTTCGCAGTCTGCGTTTCCCCCAAGTGCCCGTACAGAACTGGGGAATCATTCTGCGCCGCCATATTGCGCGGGCGGACGAGCAGGTCTACTGGCCCCGCGTCTCAAGCCGCATCGCCGGGCGTTTGAACCAGGAAGCTGTCCTGCGCGGGTTGAAAGAGGCCAGGCCTGGCCGAAATGTTCAGTTCATTCCTTACACAAGCGTGCGAGCTTACCGGTCGCTGGATACCCGCGACCGGGCCCACCCTCGGTTCCTTACGAGGACTGCAGAGGCCCAAACCGGACTCGACTCGAAGTTCGTGTTCCAGAACAGCCTGGTTCTGGACGTGGCCCTTAATCCGGACTTCAGTCAAGTCGAATCAGATGAACCTCAGAACACGGTGAACCAGCGCTTTGAAGTCTTTTTCCCCGAAAAGCGCCCGTTCTTCATGGAGAACTCTAACTATTTCACGAGCGGGCCGTTGACTCAGCTGGTTTTCACACGCAGGATCGCCGACCCGTTGTTCGGCGCCAAGTTGACCGGTAAGCGCGGTCCCTGGACCCTGGCCATGCTCGCCGCCGATGACGCATCCCCCGGAGAAACAGTGATGCAAGGCGATCCCTTGTGGGGAAGAAGAGCGTATTTCACGGTGGCGCGAGTGGCGCGTGACATCGGCGCTCAGTCAAGCGTAGGCGCCATATACACCGACCGCGAATTCGCGGGCCTGTTCAACCGGGTGATCGGGATCGATGCAAACCTTCGCCTTGGCCGCAACTGGACCTCCAACCTCCGTTCGGTTATGAGCGCCACTTCCGAGGAGAGCCGGGCGGGAAGAGCGTCCTGGGGCGCGGCGCACGAAGCCGCGCTTCTCGGCAACGGTCGAAGATTCAGTTACATCGCGCAGTACCAGGACATCAGCCCCGAATTCCGGACTCAGGCGGGGTTTCTCACGCGCAACGACATTCGACGAATCTATCAGTACTTTCACTTCTACTTCCGCCCGGAGGGCAAACGCCTTGTCCACTGGGGACCTGAGGTCTCGGCCGAGCGCGTCTATGACCACACCGGACTGGCAATCGGGTACAAGCTCGCCGCAAACCTGGTGTTCGGGCTCAAACGCAGCAGCTATTTCGCGTCCATCACCGGCATCCAGAGCGATACTCTTCGGCCCCAGGACTTCCCGGGTCTGACCGGGAATCGCGCCTTCTCCGGAGGTTTCGCTGGATTTGTCTTCGGCAGCGCGCCGGCCGATTGGCTCTCGCTGCGTACCCTGGTGGTTCGGAGCGATACCATGAACCTGGTGGTCCCGTTCGGACAAGCGCCGAATAAGGCAGTCGACACTCTCGTCACCCAAGCTGTGACGATCCGGCCGTCCGAAAGGCTGCAGATCGACGGTTCTTACCTCCTGGATCGGGTGATTCACGACCGGATCAAACGAGCGGTCTTCAACAACCACATCTTTCGGGCCAAGGCCAACGCGCAGGTCAATCGGGAGCTGTCGTTCAGAGTGATCGCGCAGTATAACGGCCTGCTGGCGAACGAGGGGTATTCTGTCCTGGAGACAACCAAGAATCTGAATCTTGACTTTCTAGTCACCTACCTTCTTCATCCCGGCACGGCCATCTATTTTGGCTACAACAGCAACCTGCAGAATCTGGCGCCCGGACTCTGCAACCGCTCCCCGGGGATGACTGGCTGCGACCCCGCGACGGATGGGCCCGTCCGCATGTCGGGTCCGTTCATCAATGACGGTCGGATCTTTTTCGTTAAGCTCAGCTACCTGTTCAGGCCTTGAGAAGTTCGGCTCGGAGAGGAGGGCGGGCTTTTATTGTGGCCGGACTCTCCAGAGTCCGGCGCCGGGCTCGCGGAGAGCCCGGCCACAAAGCGGCCGGGCGCCGGACTCAGGAGAGTCCGGCCACAATAAACTGCCCGCCTCCACCTCCGATGGTATTTTCGGAGCAGTGCGGCGGCAGAGGGGTCCGAGGCTTTATCAGGACTACCGGCGAAGCCGCTTTGGCTCACCGCGGAGCGGAGGGTGTCTGCGCAAACCCGTCAGGCCTCATTCCTGCAGACACCTCCGCTCCGTCGGACTCCCTCTGCCCCCTCTGCCCTGAACTTTATACGTATCTCGGGACCGGCAGGATCGAACAGAGCCGCAAGCGCAGCGCTTTTTCGCGGAGCGCGTCGGATACAAACCGCTTGCACCATCGAGCAGTGCAAGCGGTTTGTATCCGACGCGCTCCGCAAAAAAGCGCTGCGCTTGCGGCTCTGTTCGATCCTGCCGGTCCCGAGATGTGTATAAAGCGCAGCCCTCTGCAGCCTTTAGACACGGCACCCGCTGATTCGTTCTGGTGCGTTTCTGCAAGTCGCAGTATGATCCTCGCCATGACACGTTTGTCGGGGAACAGACGTGAGGCACAGGGGCGAGCTGATCGTTTGTGCGCCTTTCGAAACCAGCTCCTGGAGATCGAGCAAGACGGAATTCTGACACTTTCGGATGAGCAGAGGCGCACGCTCGACCGCTATGTGGAGGACACTCTCGCCCGGCTCAGCCAGGAGTTTGACATCGACACCTCGGATGCGCAGAAGCGGATGTCCTGGGGTATGCGGGTTGTATCGCTCCTCGGCGGCATCGCCCTCTGCCTGGCGATCGTCCTGTTCTTCTACCGCTACTGGGGTCTTCTTTCGACGCCCGTCCAGGTGGTGCTGCTTGGTTTGACGCCTGTCGCAGCCTTGGCCGGAGCGGAAATCGCGTCCCGCCGAGAGAAGACTCTCTATTACTCATCGCTGCTGTGCCTGGTTGCAATCGGTGGCTTTATCCTCAACCTGACGCTATTGGGTGTGATCTTCAATCTCCCCTCCGACCAGAAAGCGTTGGCAGTCTGGGGCGCGTTTGCGCTGGCGGTGGCCTACGCTTATGGGCTGCGGCTGCCGCTGGTGGCCGGTCTGGGCTTTCTCATCGCATACCTGGCGGCGGAAGTCATGGTGGGGATGGGCTGGAACTGGCAGAACCAGTTTCAGAGGCCGGAGAGCCTGCTGCCTGGCGGGGCGCTGGTCCTGGCCGCCTCTTGGCTGCTTCCGGCGTTTGGGCGTCTCGAGTTTGCCTGGGTCTACCGGGTGGTCGGAGTGACCACGCTGCTGCTGGCCGTCTTGGTGCTTTCTGTATGGGGTCAAGGGAGCGCCCTTGGATGGGCGCCCCACACGGTGGAGGTTTTCTACCAACTCGCCGGGCTTGCCTTCTCGCTCGGCGCCGTCTGGCTCGGCGCCAGGAAACGGCAGGCCAGCCTCATGAACGTCGGGGCAGGCTTTTTCGCAATTTTCATCTATGTCCGGCTTTTCGACTGGTGGTGGGACTGGATGCCCAAATATCTCTTCTTCCTTATTACAGGGCTCATCTCGCTGGGTCTGCTCGCGCTCTTTCGCAAGTTGCGCCTCCGGAGAGCCGGGGAGGCGCACTGATGCGCCGAAAGCTCTCTTTGTCGGCCGCCCTGGGGCTGGTACTGCTGAGCAACGCCTGGGTTCTCTACGGCGTCTGGCAGAACCGGCGCGAGGCGGTCGGGATAGTCGAGCTGACCGAGCGTGAGCTTTGCTTTTCGCGCTCCTCGGCCGACAATACCGGCGTGTTCCTCCAGCTGATCTGGGATTCGCAGGCGTTGCGCCGGAGACTCGAGCCCCAGGATGGCCCGGGGTGGTTTGACCGGGCCAAGCTGGCCGAGCTGGGCTTCGACGTGGGTTGGCCCGTGGACAGCAA
>RPQK01000030.1 GCA_003819755.1 Acidobacteriota bacterium
GCAAAGGGGCAAAGGAACAAAGGAACAAAGGGGCAAAGGGGCAAAGGGGTAAAGGGGTAAAGGGGCAGAGGCAAAAGGGGCAAAGGGGTAAAGGGGTAAAGGGGTAAAGGGAAAAGCAGGAAGGGACGGTATTCCCCTTTACCCCTTTGCCCCTTTGCCCCTTTGATCCTTTACCCCTTTGATCCTTTGCCCCTTTGATCCTTTGCCCCTTTGCCCCTTTACCCCTGCTCTCCTTACTTCTTGAAGAGCGGACGCACGCACTCGAGCTGGCCCGCACTGCCGAGGTAGTTGTTCTTCTCGGCAATGAACTTCGCGTATTCGGCCATGAAGATCTTTCCAGGCGGACGCAGGTCAAAGTTTTCGGGATGCTGCAGGAAATGCTCCCGGTGCACTCGGCACCACACCAGCCGCCCGTCGGTGTCGATGTTGACCTTCGTCACTCCCAGCTGAGCCGCTCGCTTGAACTGAGTCGCATCGACGCCCTTCGCTCCCTTCATAGAGCCGCCGGCCGCGTTGATCTTGGCGACTTCTTCCTGGGGCACGGAACTGGAGCCGTGCATGACAAGTGGGAAGCCGGGAAGGCGCTTCTGAATGGCCTCGATAACATCAAAACGCAAGCCTTGCTTGCCGGTGAACTTATAGGCGCCGTGGCTGGTTCCAATCGCACAAGCCAGGCTGTCGCAGCCAGAACGCTCCACGAACTCCTTTGCCTGATCGGGGTTGGTCAGATTGGCAGCTGCTTCATCGACGGCGATGTCTTCTTCCACACCGCCCAGTTGGCCGAGCTCGGCTTCGACGGCAATGCCTTTCGCATGGGCAGCGTCGACGACCCGGCGGGTGATCTCGATGTTCTTATCGAGGGACTCGTGACTCGCATCAATCATGACCGAGCTGTAGAAGCCGCTTTTGATGCAGTCCATGCAGGCTGCTTCGTCGCCGTGATCGAGGTGAACGGCGAAAATGGATTCCGGGAAGATCTCATTCGCTGCTCGAATCATCGCTTCGAGCATCCGCTTGTCGGTGTAAGAGCGAGCGCCCTTCGAGATCTGGACGATGAAGGGGGCCTTGCTGTCCAGATTCCCGCGAAACAGCCCCATCGTCTGTTCGGCGTTATTGATGTTGTAAGCCCCGACAGCGTATTTGCCGTATGCGTGCTTGAACAGCTCTACAGTAGAAACAATCATAGATATCTCCCTCTCGATGGTCTTTGATTACAAGTGTTAGAACCAATGTCAAAACCTATGAAATATAAGCCAGTGGTCAATCCGAGTCAATGGCCGGCGGATACCTGCAATAACACCCATGCAGGGTCGGCTCGCTTGTAACCACCGAGCTTCCGTCCTCATATAGGCTCTATGACCAAGTCCCACTCCAACCGCCTGGTTCACGAGGCCAGCCCTTATCTGAGACAGCACGCCCACAACCCGGTCGACTGGTATCCGTGGGGTGAGGAAGCGCTGAGGGCGGCTAAGGAGCAAGACAAGCCAATCCTCCTGAGTATCGGCTACTCGGCCTGTCACTGGTGCCATGTCATGGAGGGCGAGTCCTTCGAGAACGAAGAGATCGCGGCCTTGATGAACGAGCTTTTCATCAACATCAAGGTGGACCGGGAGGAACGTCCTGACGTCGATTCCATTTACATGGATTATGTGCAGCTGGCAACGGGATCCGGCGGGTGGCCGCTCACGGTCTTCCTCACTCCGGATCAGGCGCCCTTTTTTGGCGGGACCTACTTTCCCCCACGCGCTTCGCACGGCCGACCCGGCTTTCCGGACCTCCTCAAGGCCGTGGAACGGGCATACCGGGAACGCCGATCCGAGATTGAATCCCAGGTTGAAGCCGTAAGATCCAGTCTCGAACAGACGACACAACTGACTACGACCGGGAAGGACCCAGAGGTCTCAGCCCTTGATCAAGCGTTCCAGAATCTCAGCCGGCAGTTTGACAATAATCACGGCGGTTTTGGAGGCGCACCGAAGTTCCCTGGTGCGATGGCCCTCGGGTTTCTTCTCCGATACCATCGACGGACCGGCTCCGCGCGAGCTCTGGAAATGGTCGAACTGTCGCTTCAGGAAATGGCCAGGGGCGGCATTTATGACCAGCTCGGCGGGGGCTTTCACCGCTACTCGGTCGATGATGCCTGGCTGGTGCCTCACTTTGAGAAGATGCTTTATGACAATGCCCTTTTGGTGCGCCTTTACGGCGAGGCTTTCCAGGTCACCGGTAACGGCTTCTACCGGCAGATCCTGGAGGAGACACTGAACTACGTTGCAAGGGAAATGGTGCACCCCGACGGTGGCTTCTTCTCTGCCCAGGACGCGGACAGCGAAGGTGTGGAAGGCAAGTTCTATGTCTGGTCGCGCGATGAGGTGGAACAGGTGCTTGGCGCCGGGGACGCCCGGGTTTTTTCAGATTACTTCGACGTGACGGAGATCGGGAATTTCGAGAACCACAACATCCTTCATCACCGCAGGGAACTTCGACCGTTCGCCAAGGAGCTTGGCGTAACCTCCGACGAGCTGGGGCAGAAGCTCGACAGTTCCCGCCATAAGTTGTTTGAGGCAAGGAGCAGGCGCATTAAGCCCGGGCTGGATGACAAAATACTCTGCGCCTGGAACGGCCTCATGCTGACCAGTTTTGCGGAGGCCGCCTTCCTTCTTAACAATAGTCGGTTCCTCGAGATTGCTGAAGGGAACGCCGAGTTCCTTACATCTCAACTATGGCGAAACGGTCGGTTGCACCGGGTTTGGAAAGACGGGCAGCCGCGGCTGAACGGTTATCTCGAGGACTACGCTTTCCTCATCGAAGGCCTGATTGCGCTTTATCAGGCATCCGGCGACTCTAAATGGCTTTTCAAGGCGGACGAGTTGATGAAAACTCAACTCGATCGGTTTTCAGGCAGTACCGACGGCCAGTTCTACTTCACTTCGAACGACCACGAATCACTGCTTGTGCGCCAGAAGGAGTATCTGGATAACGCTACGCCAAGCGGGAACTCAGCCAGCTGCTTCAACCTCGTTCGCCTGGCGGAGCTTCTGGATGTCGACGAGTACCGGGACCGCGCTGCCTCGATGTTAACCTCGATCGGTCAGGCGATCGGCCGTTTTCCCCTGGGGATGGGCTACTGGCTGCAAGCACTGGATTTCTTTCTCGGCCCCGTTGATCAGATCGCGGTCGTCGGCTCTGCAAACGAGAGGGATGAACTTCTCGGAGTGATTCGGAGTCTCTATCTGCCTAACAAGATCCTGGCTTGCGGGACGGCGGCCGATAGCGTCGCAGAACGAATCCCGCTTCTCAAGGGGAAAACGACAGCCAACGGAAAAGCAGCGGCTTACGTGTGCCGGGATTACGCGTGCCTTCGCCCCGCCACCATCGCGGAGGAGCTCGAGGCGGTGCTGGCGGAGAAGGCGGTTTGAAAAACGGGGAAAAGGACCAGGCGCAGACCTGGGGCGCAACACGGAGGGGTTGAAAAAAAGTTGTCGATGCTTCTGCCGGTTTGTTCGTCGTTCCGCCTTCAGGCGGGCCGTTTAGAGCTAAGTCATAGCAGGATCTGCGGTTGTGAAAAGACCGCCTAAAGACGGAACTACGAGCAAGAGGCTGGCCGCTCCTTTTTCAACAGCCTCGACGCGGGCCGGAGAGCCTCTGTACCAGGCACCCTCACCGCATCTTCACCGTTCGGAATTGCCATGGCTGGAAAGTCAGCTCGGCCGGAGCGTGGCGGATCTCGGTTCCCAGCAGGTCAACTTCGGACCCTTGACCGGTTTTTCCCTTGTACGACAGGGTCGCTTTCCCCGAGGTCCCCTGGCTCTCCCAGACTCTCGCGAAAACCGATCCATTGCGGTTGTACAGCGCAGTCAGCAAGACGGAGTCGGAATTGACCACGACTGGTCGAATCTCGACCCCCAGGGCACCGGTTCCGGGGCTTCCCGACGACACGAGCATTGGGAAATTGAACTCGAGCGCCTGACGATGGAGGCCATGTTTTCGCCAGTCGCCGAGAAACGGGTGAACCGCAAAGTCGTAATGGTAGCGCCCCTTGAGCATCCGGGTTCCCCAAATGTAGTACATGGCGAAGGTCAGCGGCATCGAGAACCCGCCGTCCCGTTCCACGGTCGCTCCCATCGTGCCCTTGTTAAAGAAAGCCAAGCCGCCTTCGGATCCAGCCGCCGCCGACCAGTAGTTTCCATCCACGGAAGGTTCCGAGGTTTCGGCGATGACGAAAGGCAAATCCCGGATGCCTTTGGTCGGTCGACTCGCCGTGAACGCTTTGACCCTCAGTTTTTGAGAATGAACGAAAGCAGACACCGCGTCCTCGGGGTTGTTACTGATCTGACCGATCTTCTCTTCATTCAGGTCAACGTCAAGACGACAGGACACAACCGGGCTGTCAGAGCGAAAGGTAAACTCCAAGGTGTAGGGAATGCCTCCGATCCGCCCTTCCTCCCGGGCCACCGCGAGTGGCAACCCGGTCTTCGCCGACGTGAGGTTCCAAGTGCCGTGCGCCTCCTCTTCCTGGCCATTGATTGTCCCGGTCAGGAAAAGGCCTTTCTTTCCAGCCGCCGCTAAAACAGGCCTTCCGCTTTTTCGATCCGTCCACGCCGTGACTCCTCAGCCGGGGCTCAGTTGGACGTTCCAGTCCGGCGTTCTGATCACCAGCTGCGATTCGTCGACCTCAATGCCGCTTGTGCCGCTCGTTGGAGAAGGATCGGTGTCTATCGAGTACGCGGTGACGGCCAGTCCCGGAACTTCGGCCTGAAAGGCTACGAGACAGTCGCGGTCGCTGCTTCCCGCAACCGCAGCGTCCGCCAGCAAAAGGGTAGGCAAACGCGACTCTCCTTTTCGAACCACGACGCCTTCGGCGGCCTTCTTTCTGATCGTGATTCTCGCCGTGATCCACTCTTTTCTCGCCCACGACATCGGATTGAACACGTTCACCTGAACAAGCCCCCCGTTTCCCATCCTCCCTGCAAGGAAGACGAGCGAGGCATTTTTTACATCCGATGACGCAGCCAGAGAATCGGTGAGGAACCGGTCGGCATCCTGCAGCAGGCCGCAGATCTGGATATCGTGGTGCTGTGCGGTGAGAACGTTTTTCCAGGCCTCTTCGATTCGCCGCTCGCGGCTCTGATCGCCCGCAAGCCAGGACAGCGCGGCAAGCCGTTCGGCCGTGAGAACGGAAACTTCCGCTTCCCGTCCCTGGTTCCAGATCCAGTTTCCGCAGTACCCCCAAGGCATCCGCGTCTTGAAGTCGTTTGCGCCGGTCTGCAAAGCGGCCTGGGGTCTGGGAAAGAGACCGAACAACTCTTCGAGGAGAATCCACTGATACTCGGGGTGGCCCGAATACTGGGCGACCAGTCCTTCTTGCCGCACGGCCGCGTCGTCGGCCCGTGAGGCCAGGAGCGGCCTTATTCGGGGGAAATGCCTGCGGTAGTCTTCCAGCGAAACCTGACACTGCTTGCTCGGATAGTGATTCAGGATGAAATTGTCCTCGGTCGTAGTCCCAAAGCTTGCCCCTTCGCCTTCATAAGTGGGAATCGCCGGCAGACGTGATTCGTCCGATCCGATCCACCAACCGATCGGGACGTTGAACGTGGGATTGTAGCCGTACATCATGAAATGGGTTCGCATCACGGCGCCCTGGAACGCGAAGCCTTCGAGGATCTGCGGAATCTGGCTGTGCATCGCGTGCTCGCTCATCAAATAGACGCGGGGACGTACACCGAGGCGTTCCTCGCAGGTACGGAGGGCTGATTCTATCTGGCGGATGTTCGACTCCTCGGTGATGAAGGCCGACAACGGTTGTCCGTAGGTGGAAGTGCCGATTCCGAGCCGACCCTCGTACTTCTTCAGGTAACCCTTGAGTTCGCCGAGGATTTCCGGGTAGTTTCGGGCCAGTTCGTCGTACGCGTAGGCCTCGTTGTCCAAACCAATCTTGAAGTCCGGGTATCGATCGAGCCAGGAAACGGCGCTTCGCAGGGACTGCCTGAACTGGTCCGCCCCCCAGAGAATAATGCCGCCATGGTCATACGTCAGGATATACAGCGGGTACTGGGTGCGGGGTTGCTTCTGATTCGGCGAAGAGACGGCAAGACCGGCCATCAGCAGGAATGCGATCGCGGCAACCGGCAAGGCGCATCGCGGCGCTTTCATGTGGTCCTCCCCCGAGTTTTCACGGGAGGATAGCACAAAAGACCTCAAGGACCTCAAGGACTTCAAGGACGGGCTGGCCGTTGGTCCTTTTTGGGGTCCTTGGGGTCCTTGAGGTCCTTGAGGTCCTTGAGGTCCTTGAAGCCCTTATTCCACCAGCTTCGCCCGCAGTTTTTGCAGGGCCAGGAACCGGTGTGAGACCGCGTTCTTTTCGGCGTTCGTAAGCTGGCCAAAGGTTCGGCCGAGCGGGGGGTAATAGAAGATCGGATCATAGCCAAAGCCGGCTTCGCCGGCCGGGTTTGCCGCAATGCGGCCCTCCACCGAAGCCTCAACCTCCAGAGCTCCAGAATCGGAGACCAGGCAAAGGGCACAAAGGAAGCGGGCCTTCCTCTGGTCGGGAGGTTCAAACGGTCGCATCAACGCGAGGAGGCGAACCACTCTCTCACTATCACTTGGTGCAAACCTGGCCGACTGCACTCCCGGCCTCCCGCCTAGGGCATCGACAGCCAGGCCCGAGTCGTCCGCCAGTGAAGGGAGGCTCGTCTGTTCCCAGCAGTAACGGGCCTTCAGGCGGGCATTTTCGGCGAACGTAGCCCCGGTTTCTTCCACTTCGGGAAGAGTGGGGAAGTCGAGGAGGGTGAGAATCTGGATCTCGAGATCAGCGAGGACCGCTTGAATCTCCCGGCACTTTCCGAGATTACGAGTGGCGAGAAGCAGCCGCGACTTTCGAGGTAGAATCACTTGCGAAGAGGCCCGAGTAGCTGCCCAGGTGCTCGGTCAGAGCAGCTTGTTGTTTCTGTATCAGCCGGCGCACGCCGGCTCGCCCCAGCTCGAGGAGAAGGTGCAATTCTTCCCGGGAAAAAGGCTTCACTTCAGCCGTCCCCTGCACCTCTACGAAGAGCTCGCGTCCGGTCATGACGACGTTCATGTCCACCTGTGCCGAGGAATCTTCTTCGTAATCAAGATCGCATCTCGGCTCTCCATCAACAATCCCGACGCTCACCGCGCCGATGAAGTCGAGCAGTGGGGGCGTACTGATCACCCTGTTCTTCAGCAGCCGGTCAACAGCCAAAGCCATGGCCACAAAAGAACCGGTTATCGAAGCGGTCCTGGTCCCTCCGTCCGCCTCAATCACGTCGCAATCTATCCAGATCGTCCTTTCACCCAGCGCCGGCATGTCGACAACGGCCCGAAGAGACCGGCCGATGAGCCTTTGAATCTCGTGCGTCCGGCCCGAGGGGTGGCCTTTGGAAACTTCACGGATGGTTCGAGTCGCAGTTGCCCGCGGCAACATCCCGTACTCGGAGGTCACCCAACCCCTTCCGCTGCCGCGCAGAAAGGGGGGAGTTTTCTCCTCGACGCTGGCCGTGCAGACAACGCGGGTGTTGCCGCACTGAATGAGAGCCGAACCTTCCGCATGACTGATGAAGCCGCAGGTGATCGCGACCGGTCTTAAGTCAGTCGAGGCACGGTCTTTTCGTTCCGGCATTTTGTCATTCTACATGAAGGGTTGCTGGATGGAAACATGGCCCCCGAACGTCTCGGTCTGATGCCCCTCGATCAGAAACTGGACTCTGTGAATCTCGGGAATATTGGCGCGCAGCGACCGGGTGACGGACATGATCGCCGCCATTTCGGAGGTTATTCCTCCTGTCAGCCCCTTGGCTGCCTGCTCGGAAAGATCGACAACGGCAGTCCCATCCTCGAGCAGGTAGATCTGACGGAGGACCGCCTGATCACTGAAGAGAGGACGAGACTTCAATACTTCATTCACGATCTGCCTGGCCTTCAGGATCTTGTCGTCGGTTGGGAAGATCTTCCGCTCGGCCACATTGAGGAACTCGGCTTTCGGGTCAACGTGACCGGGATTGTAGAGATACAATTTGACCGCCAGAGTAGGACCCGACCCTTTTGCGAGAGCGCTGGCCTCCGCATCCAGGCTCTGGCGCGCCGAGTCCCGCAACTCGGTCTGCCGTCTCTTCTCTGCGGTGTAAAGATAGTAGCCGACCGCACCGGCGGTGATCAGCAGAATCAGGGCGATGTACAGGCTTCGATGCTTTCTCATGCGTGCTTCAGTTGAGAAACCGCTGGATAGCCTTGACTATCGCTACGGCAATCCGGTCTTGGAATTCGCCGGTCGCCAGCTTCTGCTGGTCGTCCGAATTGGTCAGGAAACCGGCCTCGACGATTACGGCCGGAGCAGCAACGGGTGCCAGCTGGGCCAGGGGAACTTCGACAAGCTGGTTTTCAGTCCCATAGACAGCGTTCAGTTCACTCTGAATCAGCTCTCCGAGTCGCTTGCTTTGCGTTACAAATGTCGTCTGACCCATCTCCCAGGGGATCAGATTTTGGGGGCGCATTTCTCGGGCGCTGGCAATCGGCGTGGACCCATCTGCGCCGCCGGATTCCTCGTCCCCCGCTTGGCGATCCTGCCCGCTGTAACGCTGAACATAGACAACCGGACCGGCCGTCTCCTTCGACGGCGCTCCTCCCAGGTGGATGCCGATATAGCATCTCGACTGGTAGTAGTTCGCGATAGCACTTCGGTGCGAGGCAGCCAAGTCGGTGTCCTGAGTTCGGGTGAGCATTCCACGATACGCGGTCGATCTCAAGCGCGCCTCGATGCGCTCGGCAATCCTGAGCGTGTAGTTCTTCTCCAGCTCTTCCTGGCTCGGATGCACTCCATAGTCTTCCCCGCCATGGCCCGGGTCAAGAGTAACCAGGTTGCCGAACTGGCGCGCCTTGAAGACAGGAACCGGTGCGGGTACGACGGGAGGCGCCGGCGCTGGCGTCGGAGTCGGCTCTTGAGGCTGCGGCGCGATTTCAGGCACGGTTCGCGCTGTGGCAGGAGGCGAATACAAGTCGATCACCTTCCGATCAGACCGGTCCGAGGAATATTCTCGGAAATTGTAGTAGTGCTGCCCTTTGTCGATCCTGAACGCACCATAGACGTCAGTGGAATCAAACTGAAGGCCCCCGACGATCCGGCTGTCCGGCCGAGTGGCGGGGAGGGAGGGAATGACCAGGAAGTTGTCGAAGGTCACACGGATAGAATCCTGGAACTCCTGAACCCGGATCGGTGCCTGTCGGCTTTGAATGAAGGTCAAGCGGACGTGATCGGGAAAATTCGTCACCTCGACCTGAACGCGGTTCTGCTCAAACGGGACCACCCGATACGACAGCGCTGACTGGCGTTCGAGCCGTTGCGCTAGTATCAGGGGTAGAGCTTTCTGAAGAAAGTCCTCGGGTACGTACCATTCCTTTTCCTTACGGCGCCAAATGGCCTGGTTCAGAAGGATGTACTCATCCTTGAAGCGGACGAGGGGTCGATTGTTGGTCAGCTGCAGCTGCCCCCTCGGACCGCTCACGGTCGCCTGCGTGTCGCTTTCCTGAAACCGCAGATTCAGAATCTCGACAAGGTCCCTCAATTCGAAGTAGGCCTTGCCTCGGTTGTCCCGGGAATCGACGCGGGACTTCTTCTCACCGACCCATAGATCAAGATCGTCGGCCGCGCGCACCTTCAAGACCCAGACAGTGCCGAGAAACAGGATCACGGCAAGAAGGACGATCGATGATTGACGACTAAAGGCTGGTTTCGTCACGCGGGTATTATAGCCAAAAAGAAAAAGCAGCGGCGGCCGAACCCTGCTCCTTACCCGTCTCTTGAGACGTGAACGCAACGGCACAGGCCTCTACTACATAGCCGCCGCGTTGCGTTCTGGCGCCAGCTCCGATTCTTTCACTTTCCGGGTGATGGAAGTGTTGCGGGCCAGCAGAGTGGCTATGTCGGTGTGAAGGGAGTGACCTGCTTTCTCTGCGGTCACATGACCGAGAAGCGGATAGCCGCACAAGGACAGATCACCTATGAGGTCCAGGGTCTTGTGACGCACGAATTCATCCTCGGCACGCAGGCCGTCATTGAGGATTCCATCCTCCGTCAGGACAACCGCGTTTTCGGGGGAACCGCCCCGGATGAGCCCTTTCTTGAGGAGCTGCTCAACTTCCGAGTAGAAGCCGAAGGTCCGGGCAAACGAAACTTCTCGGGCGTAGGAGTCGGGATTGACCTGCAGATCGAACGCTTGAGAACCAATGAGCGGGTGCACAAAATCGATTCTGTAGGAAACGCGAAAGGCGGGATATGGCTGGATCCGAATCCACTTGTCGCCGTCCTGGAGCGTCGCCTCCTTGATCACCCGGAGATAGGTCCTCTCCTTGTTCTGTTCCTCGATACCCGCTTCGTCAAGCATCTGGACATAGGTGAGCGCGGAACCGTCCAGAATGGGGAGCTCCAGAGAATCAACATCCGCGTAGATGTTGTCGATGCCGGAGCCGTAGAGGGCGGACAGGATATGCTCGACGGTGGAGAGCATGACGCCGCGCTTCATCAATGTCGTAGCGAGGACGACTCGAGAGACATGACGCCGGACCGCTTCGATCTCAAATCCCTGCAAATCGACCCGGCGAAAGATTATTCCGGAGTCGACCGGAGCCGGCTTCAGTTCAACCGAAACGTGACAGCCGGTGTGCAGCCCGATCCCCGAGACTTTGACCGGTTTACGTATGGTCGTTTGCATGGTTCGGCTCCGTTAAAGCAAGAATCGGGCCAAGCCAGCAAGAGGCGCGCCAATCAAGGAGACTTCACGACCGCCGCTCCATTCGCTGTTGTTCCGACGCGACACGAGTGTATGGCTAGCGATACACCGGAACCGGCCGAGACAGGTACCAACGACGCTGGAACAGCGAGAGAAAACCGGTGTACAGGTACCCGACCATGAAGAGAATGAGGAAGGGAACTGTGCCGTACAGACCGGCATCCAGGGCATACATGACCATCAGCGAGAAGTAGACGCCGAAAGCAAGCTCGATGAACGGAACAATACCGCTCGGCAGGCGGTACTTCTTCTCGGTCCAGTTGTCACCCATTCCTTTGACCGAGAATTTCGGAGTCCTGACAAATGATGATTCCATTCCGAAAAGAGCTTCAAGCACCGCTTTGCTGTTGTTAACCGATAGTCCAATGCCCACGCTCATGAGGAAAGGCAGGTAGCGCAGCCGGGACTTCCAGTCGCTGTAAATCTCCTTCTGGGAGACGATATAGAAGGAACTGACGGAGAAGGTGGCGGCCATGAACAACGGGAGGTCCAACAGCAGGAGCTCAAACCAGCCTTGATGAAATCGGACAATCAGGGCAGGCAGCAGGGTCAGGCCGAGCAGAATCATCAAGGGGTACGCGATGTTGGCGGTCAGGTGAAAGAAACCTTCGACCTTGACCGGCAATGGAAGATCACTGAACAGGAGCCGGGGCAGGATCTTCCGGCAAGTCTGCATGGAGCCCTTCGCCCAGCGGTACTGTTGCGATTTGAAGGCATTGATATCCACCGGGATTTCGGCCGGGGCAGTCAGGTTCGGCAGGAAGATGAACTTCCAGCCCTTGATCTGCGCACGGTAGCTCAGGTCGAGGTCCTCGGTCAGTGTATCGTGTTCCCACCCGCCGGCATCGTCAATGGCGGTGCGGCGCCAGACACCGGCCGTTCCATTAAAGTTGAAAAAGCGTCCGGACCGGTTTCGGGTCGCACTTTCCAGGATGAAGTGACCGTCGAGCATGATCGACTGCACCTTGGTCAGCAGGGAGTAATCGCGATTTATGTGATCCCAGCGGATCTGGACCATTCCGACTTTCGGATCTGAGAAGTAGTCGACCAGGTTCAGCAGTGTATCCGGGAGTGGGGTGAAATCGGCATCAAAGATGGCAATCAACTCCCCCTCCGCCGTCTCCAGGCCATGAGCCAGAGCCCCGGCCTTGAAGCCTTCCCGATCAGGTCGACGAATGTATGTTATGTCGAACCCTTCGTCCGCGTACTGCCCGACCCTTCGCTGAGCCAGTCGCTGCGTCTCGTCCGTCGAATCATCCAGAACCTGAATCTGGAGGAGGTCCCGGGGGTAGTCGAGCCGGCAAATATGATCGATCAGCCGCTCGACCACATACATCTCGTTGTAGATCGGCAACTGCACCGTGATTTTCGGCAGTTTATCCAGTCGCCCGGCCGGACGGATTTCGCGACCACGATACTTGAAGTGAAGATAGACCAGGTGGTAACGGTGAAGTCCGTAGACCGCGAGAATTGACAGAACGGCGAAATACAAGACGAGTATCAGCCAGTCAAAGGTAGAGTACTCGTAGAGATACGATAGATTGTCAGTTTCCAGGAACCGCTGGAAGGGTGACGAGGGCGGCCCGAAAAAGTCCATATGTGTTGATCAGCTCTTGTTGGAAAAAGGGGCACCGCGCAGTCCGATACTTCCTGGACAACGGCGGTATTATACTGCTTAGAGAGCCCCTGTCAAACGACCGAGCCCAAAGCGCCCAAAGCGCCGGACAGCGCCTGGGCTGGCGGCAGGGCGGCTTACTTCTTCTTCTTTTCTACCTTCGGCTCGAGGAAGAAATCCTCGGGAATTGCGACGTTATACTCGATCTTCTCGACGAACCGTTGCTGGCTGACCTGCCCGTCCACATGGACGTCTACGCGCAATGGCGTGTGAACATTCTGAATCGTGTGCCAAGTGAAATACTCGACCTCTTCCTTGTGCTTAAGCCCCAATTTGTCTGTTATTTGAGTCTCAAGCTTGGTCGGGAGATGAGTCTTGGTGTCAAAAAACATTATTACAGATTGATTAGTAGAATCCAAGAACTCGACCGCTTCGTTCTCCCCGGAGCCAGCCACATCGTCGCCTGAGTAGTAGTAGAGGTTCATCCCCTCTTCATCCAGCCGTTTCCGCAAAAGGATGTCGATATCCCGCTTGACCGACTTGCGGAAGTTGTCCACGTCTTCCTGCTTAGCGTCTGAAACCGTGTCCTTGCCTTCGAGTGTCCAACCTTTCCCGACGTCCAGGTTGTAGATCTCGACTGTCTGTCGTTTTCCTTCCCCTAGCTGGAATCGCCATTTGACCGGGTCCAGGTTGGTCCAGTCAAAGTACTTGGCGTAACCCTTGCGCCCTTCCCGGTCGAAGGTGAAATACTCGCCGCTGCTATGCGAGTTCTTGACGTCCAAGTAATGCTTCCCCCCCATCGCCTCAACGGCGGCGGCGATGACCTGGCGGGCTTTCGCCGAGTCCGCTCGCAGGGACGACGCCCCGGTAACTAATAGAAAACCAAGCAGAAGATAAGAGATTCGTTTCATTTTCATACCAAATACGCCAAGGAGGCGTTCAAGGGTTCGGGGTTCTGGGTTCGGGGTTCTGGGTTCTGGGTTCTGGGTTTCACCCCCAACCGCCAACCCCGAACCCCGAACCCTCTAACCCTACCCTACATTCCTATGTATCGTGAATAGATCGCTCTCGCGACAGTAAAGTCTTCCGTTCCTCTGATGATCGATCTCCCGTCCGGGAAAAGGGCAATCTCGAAATCAGGCACTCTGATTCTCATCATGTAATCGTTGAAGTCGACCTGTCCAGCTCGCGAGAGCCGGGTGGACAACTGCTCGAAATCGATATGGATCGGGGTTCCGGGCGAGACCTGCACCGCGTTGCGCCCGCACAGCCGGGTGAGTCGCGATTCCTGACTACCCTCGAGAAACGGCAGATTCTTCTTCACGCAGCACTCGCAGTCCGGGTTTTTCATGCCTTTCAGAGAAAGCGTCCTCCAGCTGTCGTCCCAGGCATCCACCTGGAGAAGACGGAACTCTGTCGGCGGAACGGCAGCCAGGAGCTTGAGTACCTGAGCCACCTGGAAGGCGGCGACGACGTGAACGATAGGGGCAATCACCCCCGCCGTCTCGCACGTTTCAACCGCGCCTCCGACCGGCGGGTCCTCACAAAAGCACCGAAAGCAGGCCGTGGTCCCCGGGACGAAAGCGCACCCTGTCCCGAAGCTCCCGAGACATGCCCCATAAACCCACGGGATACCGTTCGCCACGGAAAAGTCGTTGATGAGATATCGGGTTTCGAAGTTATCGGTGCCGTCGACGATGACCGAACAACCCGAGCAAATGTCCGTGATAGTCTCCGACGTCACGTCCTTGACCAGCGAACGGATGGTCACCTCCGAGTTGATACGGGAGAGAGACCGCTCAGCCGCCACCGCTTTCGGCAGACCCTCACGGGCGTCCTCCTCGGTGAATAGACTCTGCCGGTGCAGGTTACTCAGTTCCACGAAATCACGGTCTACCAGGACCAAGCCTCCGATCCCGGCCCGCACGAGCATCTCCGCACTGCAGGTTCCCAAAGCTCCCGAACCGATAACCACCACACGAGCAGCCAGGATATTCCGCTGTCCGGTTGGCCCGATTCCTTTGAAGCGAATCTGCCGGGAGTATCGTTCGGAGTGCATTTACTTTCTATTGTACCGCTTACGGTTCCCGTCGTGGGGGGCTCTGTGGCTAACCTTGCGGCTCGGTTTTGTCTGTTGCGTTACTCGTCTCCGCGGCCACCCCTGAATAGATGTCTTCTTTAGACGGCTCTTCGGGTCGCTTCTTCTTCCTCAGGAAACCGGACGCGAAGACGACAAACATTACCGACCAGAACAGCCAGCCGGGGAAATGGACGTCAAAAGTCTCGAGCGTCAGCTTGATGCCTATCCAGGCAACGAGAAGGTAAGCCGCTGTTTCCAGGCGCGGGAAAATATCGAGGAGACGCAGGAACCCACCGGCCACAAACCGCATCGTAATGATCCCCAGGACTCCGCCCACGTAAACTACCCAGATCTTGTCGGACATGGCCACGGCGGCGAGGATGGAATCAACTGAAAAAGCGATGTCGGTCAGTTCTACGGCAGCGACGGTTCCCCAAAAGCCCTTTTTCGTCACTTCGGTCAATTCGACGTTGTCGGTCGTGCTCCTCCGGGCAAAGTGACTTACGGACACGTAAATGAGATAAAGACCGCCGAGCAGACGGAAGGGCCAAAAGCGCCGCAGTTCTTTGGCCAGGAGAATCGCGATGAAACGGAAGACGAAAGCCCCCCAGATGCCGTATCGAAGCGCTTTCTTTCTTTGTTCACGGGGAAGGTGGCGAACGAGTATGGCCAGGACAAGGGCGTTGTCGGCCGACAAAAGCCCTTCGAGTACGACCAGGGTCATTACGATAAATATGTTATGGAGAAGCATCGTCGCAACTATGAAGGAAGGGCCTGGGCGCCCGATTGATCCAGGTCAAGGACAACTGCGCTCGCCTTTGTGCCGCAGGCTCCCAGCACGCCGGTCATCCAGCAGCCAATTGCCTCGTAGGAGCCGTCGGCGATAGCGATCACAGCTGACCCGGATCCGCTGATGGTCACACTTAACACGTGGCGCCCGACATCGGCGTCCAACCCTCGCAATTCGAGCACGTCCTCGATGCCCGGAACGAGCCTCGAACGGAAGGGCTGGTGTAGTCGATCTTGAGACGCCTCGCGCAGCAAACGCTTGTTACCGGACCAGAGCGCGTGAACGAACAACGCACACCTCTGAAGGTTGAAGACCGTGTCGGTCCGTGTATAACAGTCAGGCAAGATCTGCCTGGCGTCCCTGGTTGAAACCGCAACTTCTGGAATGGCAAGCACAAAGCGGCAGGAGAGGTTCGAGCGGATCTTCTCGGACCTCATGCCGGACTCGTTGACGCAAGACAGGACCCAGCCGCCCATGAGGCTGGCGGCGATGTTGTCCGGGTGTCCTTCCAGAGGATAGGCCAGGTTGAGGATCTGATCCTCGGGCATCGTTCGCCCGGCAATTGTCTCGGCGATCTTGATTCCCGCAATGATCGCCGCGCCGCTGCTTCCCAGCCCCCGTTTCAGGGGAATCGGATTGTTCATGGACAGGCGCAGTCCCAGCGGTCCGAGGCCCAGGAGCTGGGCGGCGGCTCTAAGCGAGGCGTCGGCAATGTTGTCCTCCACCGGAAGGGACCAGCCGCTCACCCACTCTATCCTCGCCTGATCCGTCACTTCCACGTCGACCGTCAGGTAAAGGCCCAGCGCGGCTGAGATGGTATCAAAGCCGGAGCCGAGATTGCTGGTGCTGGCGGGAACCGAGACTTTAAATCGGGTCATGTTGTTATATCGAAGAAGAGAGAAGTCAGAAGTCAGAAGTCAGAAGTCGGAAGTGAGAAGTCAGAAGTCAGAAGTCAGAAGTCAGAAGTCAGAAGTCAGAAGTCAGAAGAGTAGTCAGTAGTCAGAAGTAGTCAGAAGAAGAAGAATCTGGTTCTTTTGTTCAGTTTCTCATTCTGACTTCTGACTTCTGTCTTCTGACTTCTGACTACTGACTTCTGACTTCTGACTTCTGACTTCTGTCTTCTGACTTCTGACTACTGACTTCTGTCTTCTGACTTCTGACTTCTGTCTTCTGACTTCTGTCTTCTGACTTCTTGACTTCTTGACTTCCGACTTCTGACTTCTACTCCCTGTCTTTCGGGCCGCTCGCCTCAAAAAACAGAGATTCTACTATTTCCCGGACCAACTTGCGATCAGGATCGATCCCGGTCCACGCCTCGAACTGAAGGGCCGCCTGTTCCACGAACATCTGGATCCCGGAAATCGTCTTCATGCCACTCTCCTCCGCCATTCTCAGGAGCTCGGTCCGCGCGGGCCGGTAGATCAGGTCGTAGACGATTTCAAAAGCGAGGTCGTTCCGGGAAAGCGGAGACAGGTCCGTCTGCGGGTACTGCCCAACCGGTGTGCAGTTGACGCACAGGTGCGCCGCGATAGGAAGGTCGGAGAAGGAGGCAATGGCACACTGGTAACGTTCGGCAAGAGCGGTGGCTTTAGCTGCGTCCCGGGCTACGATGGTCACCCGGGAGCCCCTGTCCCGAAGAGCCCGCACCACGGTGTGAACGACCCCGCCGGCTCCTATCACCAGGGAGTGACGCCCTCGCAAATCAAGCTCGGCCAGAGGCTTTAGAAATCCGGCATAATCGGTATTCAAACCCGTCCACCCCGACCCGTCCCTGATAAGGGTGTTCAGCGCGCTGTCAGGTTCCCGCCGGTCGCGCACAAATTCCACGGCATCGGTCTTGAAGGGGAGGGTGACGCTGAAGCCGCCGAATTTCATCGGGCTTCTCGAGACATAGTCGAACCAGGGCTCAAGAGCGGTCAATCGGAAGGGGAGATAGACGTTCGCAAGGCCGTAATGGGAGAAGAGCCGGTTATGAAGCGGTGGCGACAGAGAATGAGCCAGGGGATTGCCGAGTACTCCATAGATAGTGGGCCGGCCCCCGGCGAAATGGAGACGAAAAGAGTTCACTGCTTCCGGAAAACTGAATTGCCCCGGAGCCACCATTCGTCCTGGTTCCTCGGCGACATAGGTCCAGGCATTCCCCAGAAAGTGGCCGAGAAGACGTGAGGGTTGTCCGAAGGAACCCATACCGATCAAGATGCGCTTCCTGGAGCTCGGCCTTTCCAATTGACGCAGCAACTGCGCCACCTGTCGGGTATTCTCGACTGCTGCCGCCACCTTGGTTACGTCGCCGGGCAGCGCATCCAGGGCCTCGAGCAGCGAAGGCCAGTCCGTCGGGAAACCCAGGAAATCGTGGTAGGAACGGACAACCTGCACCCCGGGAGGAAGCCGAATCTCGGCGACGTCCCGCTCCAGATCTATCCAGTCATAGCCCGACTGCGCGGCTCGACTGAGCAGGCCCAGGCGGTCGGTTTCTGCGCCCGCATAACAGCCCCCTTCTCTAACCGGCCGACAAGTCCCGATGTACCGGCTGCGTTTCGGGTCAGGGAGATTGGGCACCTGCGGGGTGCTCAGGTGGTCGATCCTGATCTCGATGAGGGGACAGGCTCCATCGTACCGCCTGATTTTCGCGGCTAACTGGTCGATCTCGGATTCGGCGAGGGTAAGGCACAACTGCGACATCTAGAAGGGTCCCGAGTGAAAAATCTGGGCCGAAAAGACCTTGACGACCGCTCCCTGTTTCCACGCACCGGTCGGCAGCCCGGCCTTGCTACACGTCAGTTCCAGAAACCGCTCCCGATCAAGCCCCAGCTCGACCGCGACCTGAGGCAACAACACCCCCTGGCGACCCCCTCTTTCGATGTGCAGGCCGTGTTTGCCCACCTCGATAAGGCTCATATCGTCAATGGCTTCCAACGGACTGAGGACAGATATATCCAGCTTGAGGTCGCTCAACTCCTCTTCTCTAACCGCATCAAAACGGGGGTCCCGGGTGCCAGCCGCGACGGCGCAGTCGGCCACCGTCCGATACAGGGGATCGATGGGAATCATCCGGCCGATGCAGCCTCGAAGCTGCGCTCCTCTTTTCAAAGTCACGAAGGCGGCTCCCGGCTTGATCAGTGCCGGATGAACCGGTGTTCCGCAGTATGTTTGGGCGCACACCACCCACTGGCGCAGTGCGTCGGTTGCGATCTGGATGAGCTCCGCGCCCTCTTCAGGTGTTAATTGTGACATCGGATTTCCGACGGTATCTCTTCAGGAAAGGAATGCGTCTCCGGTTTTCCCGTCGCCTGCGATTCTTGATCCCTTCGTCCACCTGGCTCCAGAAGCGGCGGAAGTATTGAACCATTGACACGATAGCCAGGATCACCACCACCCAAAGCAGAATTCGCCCCGCCTTGTAGAGCAACGTCCCGGGATAATGCCCGCCAAGGATCAGAAACCCGGCGCAGGCGACCTGGCTCACCATCTTGTACTTTCCCAGCCGCGATGCCGCTATCGCAAAACCGCTGGTGGAAGCAATGCTGCGCAGCCCCGTTACCGCAAACTCACGACCGATAATGATGACAACCATCCAGGCCGGAGCGATGCGCATTTCAACCAGAGAGATGAAAACCGCCGAGATAAGAAGCTTGTCGGCTATCGGGTCAAGCAGTTTCCCGAGCGTGGTGACCTGAAAACGCTTGCGAGCCAGGTATCCGTCCAGGTAATCGGTTGCGGCCGCTGCAATCAGTACCACAAATGCCCAGGTTTCACGGGTTGTCACCCGGCCAGTCAGGAGCAGAACTACCAGCAACGGCACGAGGAATATCCGTGACACGGTCAGGGCATTCGGCAAATTCACGACAAGATCTTATAACACAGTTTGAAAACTAAAGATAAGCGCAGTCCGTTCAGCGTTCAGCGTTCACCGTTCACCGTTCACCGTTGGTTCGCGAGGTTTCGATACAACTCGGCCAGTCACCCAACCGCCGCTCAAGTTGGCGCCGTCGACCGGCAAATCGGGAACGGGGTAACGGTGAACGGTGAACGCTGAACGGTGAACGGTGAACGGTGAACGGTGAACGGTCATGGTAGCTACTACTGATTGCCTGTGCTAGCATTTTTTCAGAAATGAAAGCAATCATCCTGGCGGGCGGTCTGAGCAGCGGGCTGGTCCCTCTGACGATCAACACCCCCAAGCCGCTGTTGCCCATCGGAAACTACCCCCTGATTCTTTTCCAAGTGAACCAGCTGAAGAAGGCCGGGATCAAGGAAATCATTCTGAGCCTGTCTTACCAGCCACGCCTTATCGAGGAGATTCTCAAGGATGGTTCGAACTTCGGTTTGATCCTCCGATATCATGTCGAAGCTACGCCGCTTGGGACCGCCGGCGCTTTCAAAGTAGCCGAACATCTGATCGACGACACCACGCTGGTGCTCAACGGAGATGTCCTGAGCGAAATGGCATTCGAAGTATGTCTGGACACTCACCGCAAACGCCGGGGTCTGGTGACTATTGCGACCTGCAGCGTAGCTAACCCCCGCTCGTATGGTGCCGTGGAGGTCGACCAAGAGGGCCGTGTGATCGGGTTCGTCGAACGGCCGCGCGGCAAGGCCGTGCGGAATAACACGATCAACGCCGGGGTTTACGTTCTCGAGCCGGAGGTGCTTCAGTGGATTCCCCGGGACCGGCCTTTCTTCTTCGAGAAAGACCTTTTTCCCGTTCTGCTGGAACGCCGGGTTCCCTTTTTTGCGCGTGCCGTTGGCGAGTACTGGCGAGAGATCACTCGCCCTTACAGTTACCTGCAATCAAACATGGATTTCCTGGATAAACGGGTATCTATTCCGCAGTTCCACGGCTACCAGAAGGAGAACCATCCACCCGGGAATCCCGAGGTCGTGGTCGATGACGCCTCTCTGTTTGATGAACAATGCATGATCAAGCCGGGAGCGCAGATCGTCCATTCGGTCATCGGCTCCAACTGCCGGATTGAGGAGGGTGCCATTGTGCGGAACTCGGTCCTGTGGCCGGGCTGCCGGATCCAGCGCAACGCGTTCGTCTCCGGTAGTATCCTCGGCCGCGGCTGCACCATCGGCGAAGGCAGTCTCGTCTACGCCGGGAATATCCTCGGCGACAAGTCCTCCCTGACCAGCTACTGCCGAACCTAGGCCCCGGAACGAATGCTTACGATGAGGGAGAGCACGACGGCCTATTAATCAACCACTTGAGGGGGGAGAATAAGGGACGCGGGGGAGAATAAGGGACGCGGGGGAGAATAAGGGACGCTGACTATTGAATGGGAATGTTAACTTACAATTAATCAACCACTTGACTTCAGTCGCCTGGATCAAGAAACGGTTATTGCCAGCCCGGAGCCGAACGGGTGCTCGCCGTCACAAAGCCGGTGAGGTAAAGTTACAGGCGGAAGAGTGAGTAGTCGGGAAGCGTTGTTGCGGTCATAGACACCTCTTCACCCGTGCGATCCTCCTGACTCGTCAGCCCAGGAAGTTCGGGGCGACGACCCCCAAGATCCGGTCTCCGCGTCCGGCGACCCGGGCCGATTGGAACTCTTCCTCGCCTTCTGCGTATAATGAAAAGCTAAAGACCCCCCACGGGGGTCAGACGGGCGAGAGATAATTCGTTCAAAACAAAGATTTATGTAAGAAGTAAGCATTACTAAACCGAGGTTACGAAACCTAACAGGAGACGAGCGCATGAAACAAGAGACCTACCGGGCTTCCCGGCTCGTCTGGTTCACAATCCTGCTCCTGGCTTTATCTACCGGCCTTCTCTATTCTTCAGCCATTATTTCGGCTGCCCCCGTTAACGACCCTTCCGGCACGACCGAGACCCTGAATCTGGAGCCTTCTCCAGAACCCCCCGACCCCCGCATCTTGACCGAGACCGAGCAGAACGAGTTCATTCACTTTGTCGCCACGGCGTACTCGGTGAGAGGCACCACCGCTTCAGGCGTTTCGACGAATACGGGTATCGTTGCCGCCGACCCGAACGTGCTTCCCATCGGGTCGGTCATCGAGATGAGGGTCGGATCGCATTCCGGAATCTACACAGTTCTCGACACCGGGTCTTTCATTAAGGGCAATCGCATCGACATCTATCTGCCCGACTCGGATCAGGCGAACGAATTCGGGCGCCGCCCTGTGAAGATTCGGATCCTGCGCCACGGCTGGAATATTGCACCCCCGACTTTGGGGTAGCAGAAGAATTGACGATTGACGATTGGCGATTGAAAAGGCGGTCACTTGACGGCCTTCTTGATCGTCAATTGTCAATCGTCCATCGTCAATTCGTTCCCTTTGCGGCTCTCCGGCCCTTCAGAACGGTATAATTCCTAAGATGCAAGCGGAGTTCCTGCGGGCGAGGCTCGATTCTCTCCCGGAAAAGACCGGCGTTTACCTTTTTAAGGACCAGACGGGCAAGATCATCTACGTCGGTAAAGCCAAGAGCCTCAGGAACCGAGTTCGCTCCTACTTTCAGGCCAGCCGGCAGCAGGACGCGAAGACCGAGGTGCTCAAGCAGCAGATACACGACCTCGAGTACATCACCACCGACAACGAGGTTGAAGCCCTCATACTCGAAAGCACGCTGGCCAAGCGCCATAAGCCCAGGTTCAACGTCAACCTCAAGGACGACAAGGCCTTTCTTCACATCAAGCTGACGGTTCA
>RPQK01000031.1 GCA_003819755.1 Acidobacteriota bacterium
CGTCAGCTGTCAGCCGTTAGCTGTCAGCCGTTAGCCGTTAGCCGTCAGCCGGTCAGCCGTCAGCCGTTAGCCGTCAGCCGTCAGCCGTCAGCCGTCAGCCGTCAGCGGCCAGCTCCGCCGCCTGCCACTTCCTGCATCAACTCCAAAATCTTGTCAACGCTGTCAGGCCTTGCCAGTTGTTTGCTGGCGGTCGCCATGCTTCTCAGTTCATCCCTGTTGTCCGCCAGCCGCAGGATCGAGTCGGCCAGTTCTCGGCCGGTTGTCTTCTCCTGCTCGAGCACGATAGCCGCATGCCGTTTCTCGAGCGCCAGGGCATTCTTGCGCTGGTGGTCATCCGCTGCGTTGGGGAAGGGGATCAAAATCGCCGCTTTCCCGGCCACCGTCAACTCGGCCACCGTCGAGGCCCCGGCTCTGGAGACAATCAAATCCGTTCGCGCGAACATCTGAGGCATGTCAGGAATAAATTCGACCACGTCCGCCTTTCGTCCGATTGCCTCATAGCAGCCGCGGACACGTTCGTGATCCGCCTGTCCCGTCTGATGCACGATTTCCACGCGGTCGGCGGGCAGCCACTTGATCGCCTCGCACATCAAGGTATTGATCGGCCGACTTCCCTGGCTGCCGCCGAAGACCAAGAGCCGCAGCGGGCCGGTTTCGGAAATCCGACTCTCGAGCGAATGGAATTCGCGCCTTATGGGGATCCCGGTCAAACGCGCTTTGGCTCCGAACCCCCTGGCCGCTTCCTCAAATGCGACGGCGGCGCCGTCCACCCAGCGCGTCAGGAACCGGTTGGCCATTCCCGGGAAGGCATTCGGTTCGATCACGACGGCATGATAGCCAATCAGCTTGCCGCCGAGCACAACGGGGCCGGACGAATATCCCCCCACCCCGACGATGATCGAAGGAGAAAACCGCCGGACAATGCCTGCTCCTTGGATAATGGTGAAGGGGAGTCTCGTCAGTGTTCCCAGCGCTCGCGTTATTCCTACTCGGTTGAGACCGCCGATGTTGATGGTCTCCAGTTTGAACCCTAAAGGTTCGACCAGCCGGGCTTCCAGACCTTGACGCGTGCCGACGAACAGGATCTCACGCGTCGAGTCCTGGCGCTTGAGCTCCTGCGCGACGGCAACCGCCATGAAGACGTGCCCCCCGGTTCCACCGCCGGCAAAGAGAATCCGTTCGAGCTTACTCATGGGTCTCGACTGTGTGGTCGGCACCGCCCGACACCTCCCCTAATAAGGCCGGCCCGGCTGGATCCTTGCGTCCGTGCCGGGAAATATTCAGCAAAATGCCTATGGCTGCGAGCGTGACAAGGACCGAGGTGCCGCCAACCGAGATCAACGGAAGAGGGATGCCCTTGGTTGGAAGCAGACTGACCACAACGCTCATGTTCAACAGCGCTTGGAGTGTGATCATCGCGACGATACCCAGGCCCAGATATGTGCCGAAGAGTGAGTCGGACCGCAGCGCGATCTTGACTCCCTTCAGAAAGACAAGGGTAAACAGGACCAGGGTGAAGAGCGTCCCGATCAGGCCGAGCTCCTCCCCTATCACGGCGAATATGAAGTCGTTGTGAGGCTCGGGAAGGAAGAACTGTTTCTGCCCTCCCTGCGCATAGCCGACTCCGCTCCACCCGCCTGACCCGACTGCGATCAGGCTTTGACGAATGTGATAGCCGACGCCGAGCGGGTCTTTCTCCGGGTCCAGGAACGCCAGGAGCCGGTTGCGGCGGTAGGTCACGTTCAGCACCAGGAAGTAGAAGGCCGGAACGGCGAGCAGGAGGGCGACCATGATGTACCGGTAGCGAAGCCCACCCAGGTAGATCAGGAAGCCGGCGGTGGACAAAATACAGATCGGCGTCCCGAGGTCGGGCTCGAGCACGATCATACCGACGTTCACACCCAATACGAGCAGGTACGGGACGAGGCCTCTCCAAAACGCATGAAATCTTTGTCCCGCCCAAATCAGGTAGTAGGACGTGAAGATCACCATAGCCAACTTCGCCAGCTCCGAGGGCTGAAACCGAATGCCGAGAATCACCACCCACCGCCTGGCCCCGTGGTACGCCGGAAAAGCGAAAACCGCTGCCAAAAGAACCAGGGTAACAGCCAGCGCCGAGAAGACGACGGCCGGTCTGGCATACCAGTGATAGTCGATGCGGGCGGCCAGCAACATCAGGAAGAAGCCAAAGGCCACAAAGGCTAGCTGCCTGCCAAAAACCCAGGTGAAGGAGTCGTGCAGGCGCTGAGAAACGATGCCTGACGCGCTGAAGACCATGACCAGCCCAAAGCACAAGAGCACAAACACAAGAACAACCAGGGTACGGTCATATGGAAGCTTGCGACTCATTTCATTTCACCTGTTGCTGCGAGTGGGGCCGCAACGACTTCGCTGTGACCGATACAAAAAAGCCAGTGACATAGGCCGATACGCCGTCCCCTCTCACTCGCCCGGCAGGGCGTGGACTATCTCCTTGAACACCCGCCCGCGGTGTTCGTAGTTTTGAAACATGTCAAAGCTGGCGCATCCTGGCTCGAGCAGAACGGCATCACCCGGAACCGCCCGCGACCGCGCCAGCTCTACGGCCTCCTTCATATCTTTTGCCCGGACCGTCTCCACTTCTTGTCCAAGAGCGGCGAAGATCTTCTCCGTGGCCGCCCCGATCAGGATGAGCAGCTTGGCTTTCTTGCCGACCAGGGAACGGAGCACTGTAAAATCGCCCCCTTTATCTTTGCCGCCCATGATCAGGATAAGCCGCTGATCCAGGGCCTGAATGCCTTGGGTAGCCGAATCGACGTTGGTGCCCTTGGAATCGTTGTAGTAGTCCACTCCATCGACACGGCGTGTGAATTCGAGCCGATGCTCCACCCCGGCGAACTTCCGAAAGGTTTCGGCCATGACGCCCAGTTCAACCCCGGAGAGGAAGCCGGCCGCGGTTGCCGCGAGGACGTTCTCGAGGTTATGCCCGCCCTGAAGCCTGATGTCTTTGACGGGCATCAGGTGATGGTGCTGGTCCTTCCAACGGATGTAGATGCTCCGGTCATCGACGTAAATCCCTTCGCTCAGCCTTTGCCTGCGGCTGAATAAGACCACTTGAGACTTGCGGCCTTCGGCCATGCTCAGGGAAAGGCTGTTATCCACGTTCAGCACCGCGTAATCACGGCGCGTCTGGTTCATGAAGATCCGCTCCTTCGCCAGCGCATAGTCCTCAAATGAGACGTAACGATCGAGATGATCAGGGGTCACGTTTAGAAGCAGGGCAATATCGCATTTGAATTTGCGGACGTTTTCCAGCTGGAACGAAGAGAGCTCCACCACGTACACCCGGTCGGATACCGCAGGAGCCGCCTCGGCAAACTGGATGAGCGGTGTTCCGATGTTGCCGGCGACAACCGCGTCGCGACCCGCGTTCTTGAAAATCTCCCCGATTAGCGCCGTGGTGGTTGTCTTCCCGTTGGAGCCGGTGATGCCTATGATCTTGCCGTCCAGGAAGGGGTAGGCCAGCTCCACCTCGCTGAGAATCGGAATGCCGCGCGCGACGGCATGCTTCAGTTCTGAAAGCCGAGTCGGAACGCCCGGACTGATGACTATCAAATCCGCGTTGAGGAAGTCGGCTTCAGTGTGACCCCCCAGTGCCAGGCGGACCTTGCCCTCGAGCTGGCCGATCTCCTTCTGCAGTTCCTGGCAGGATTTCAAATCGGTGATGGTGACGTGCGCCCCTTTCTTAAGCAGAAAATTCGCGGCCGCCACGCCGCTCTTGGCCAAACCCACCACCAGAACTTTTCGGTTCTTGATTCTCATCTCCCCAATCTTCTCCTATTTCGCGATTTCCGCGTCATTCCGTGGGTCACCTCAACTTCAGTGTCGTAAGGCTGAACAACGCGAAAATCAGAGCCAGTATCCAAAACCGGATGACCACTTTCGGCTCTTTCCAACCCATCAGCTCGAAATGATGATGAATCGGCGCCATTCGGAATACTCTCTTGCCGAACAGCTTGTAAGAGCCAACCTGGAGGATCACCGAGAGGCCTTCGATGATAAAGATCCCGCCGATCGAGATCAGAAGGAGCTCGTGCTTGATCAGCAGTGCGACGGTGCCGATCGCTCCGCCTAATGACATCGCCCCGACATCGCCCATGAAAACCTGGGCCGGATAACTGTTGTACCAGAGGAATCCCAGCGTGGCTCCGACCATCGCTCCGCAAAAAATCGTCAATTCCGCGGCGTATGTGTTCTTGATTATGTCGAGGTACTCAGCGAACGTCGCATGGCTGGTGACGTAGGTCAGGACAGTCAGGGCAGACGCGGCGACCAAGACCAGGCCTGCTGCCAGTCCGTCCAGCCCATCCGACAAATTCACTGTATTGCTGCTTCCCACGAGGACTATGAGGCCGAAGATGATCAGTGGCAGGTAGGTGGAATAGCCCAGAATCACCAAGTTCAGGCTGGGTGTGAATCGCTTGAAGAAGGGAACGCTTAAGTGGATGTCATAAAGCCCGTAGCGATTCAGGATGATGAGAATGATGACGATCAGAAGCGCGATGCCGAATTGAAACGCGATCTTTTCCCTGGCTGTGAGACCCAACGACCGCTTGCGGATTGTCTTGCGGTAATCGTCGATGAATCCGACGGCTCCAAAAAGGGTCATCGAACCGAGGGCGATCCAGATGTAGTAGTTGGTAAGGTCGCCCCAAAGGAGTGTGGGTACAAGAACACTGATGATGATCAGGAGCCCGCCCATTGTCGGCGTTCCCGCCTTGGCTTGATGCGTGGTCGGCCCTTCCTCCCGGATAAACTGACCGATCTGGAATTGCTTCAAACGGGCGATAAGCCAGGGACCGAGGAGCAGGCTGATGAGCAGCGCGGTCATCGACGCGTAGGCGGTCCTGAAGGTGATGTAACGAATGACGTTCAGAACCGAGAACTGATCATGTAACGCGTAAAGCAGATGGTAGAGCACGCTCGCTCCTCCGGGCCTCGCGGTTATCCGGTTCTCGGTTACCCGGTTCCGGGTCATCCGGTTCTCAGTGATCCAGCTTTCCCGCACGACCGTGCTACTGGAGAACCGAGAACCCCGAACCCGAACCCTGAACCCTGAACCCTTAACCCTGAACCCCGAACCCTATCCTTTCTTGATCCTCGCCACCACCTGGTCCATACCAATGCCTCTTGACCCCTTGACCAGAAGGAAGTCTCCGTCTTTCAGTTCTGTTGCCAGGTAGTCCGCCGCCTGCCGGGAATCCGAAAAACGCTGCATTCTCGCAGACGGCATACCGGCCGACTGTGCGCCCTGACACACCTCGGCCGCGTGTTTTCCGACTGCCACGAGCAGGTCCAGCCCGATTGCACCGGCCCGCTGGCCCACGTCGCGATGCCAATCGGGACTGCTTTCGCCCAACTCGAGCATGTCTCCCAAGGCGACAATCTTGCGCCGAAAACCAGTCAGTCCAGAAATCGTCTCTAGAACGCTGGCGACCGCGTATGGGTTGGCGTTGTAGGAATCGTCCCAGACGGTGCAGCCGGAAAACGGCCCTTCACTGAACCTCAATACCTGACCGCGCATGGCCAGCGGTTTGAGGCTCTTAACCGCGTCATGAATTCTGTCTTGTGTCAGTCCGGAATTCCAAGCCGCCGCGATGGCGGCAGCGAGGTTGTACAGAAAATGCTTGCCGACAAACGGGACGCGCAGCGAAAAGCGCCCGCCTGGAGTCTGCACCTCGAAATCCATCTCCTCCAGCCCGTAATAACGATAGTTCATAACCCTGACGTCCGCTTCTTTATCCAAGCCGTATGAGGCTTTGCGGGCGTCGTGATCGCGGACCAGCTTCACCAGCCGGGGATCGTCGGCGTTGTAAACGATCAGGCCGTCAGACGGGATCTGTTCGAGTATCTCTCCCTTGGCCTCGGCGATCTCATCAAGGTTGGAAAAGAACTCCAGGTGTACCGGGGCAATGTTCGTAAAAACGGCCGCCCGGGGTTGCGCCAATCGAGCCAGAGCCCGTATTTCGCCGGCGTGATTCATTCCCATCTCGATCACGGCCGCCTGATGCGTGTCTTCGATGTTAAGCAAAGACAGGGGAACCCCGATGTCGTTATTCAGATTCCCCTTTGATTCAAGCACGCGATAGGCCTGGCTGAGAAGCGCCGCCGTAAAGCTCCGTGTCGTCGTTTTGCCGGCACTTCCCGTAACTCCGACCACCAGTCCTCCCCACTTTATGCGCACGTAGTGAGACAGCGTCTGGAGCGCGGCAAGAGTGTCGGTCACCTGTAAGAAGGCCGCTTTCCCGCCGTTCCCCGTGTCGACCGGCTCGGAGTGCACGATGACCTCTGCCCCCTTCTCCAGTGCCTTCCCAATGAATTCGTGCGCGTTGAACTTCGGGCCCTTGAGGCAGAAGAAACACTGACCGGGTTGGAGCGTCCGCGTATCGGTCGAGACCGACGGAAACGCTGACGGCTGACCGCTGACCTGCGATGTCGCGGCGCCCATGGCTCGGGCGGCTTCTTCGATACCTAACGTGATCACAAAAACTCCTTCGCGACTTCGATGGCAAAGAAAAGAGAGCCGTCGGTCACTTGCCGGTCATAGGCAAGGGAAGCGATGTCAGGATATTTTCTCGCGCGGTTTCCGCTTCTTAGCGTCTTTACCGGAACCTGCGAGATGAGTGTCTGCAAGTCCATTCGCTCTTCTCGTGTCGGTCGAAAAGTAAACTTCGCATACCGCCTGCCGGGCCACTCGGCTTCCGGCCGGCGGCCGTTGCGCGACGGCGGTTCCGGCCCCGGAAATACGCATCCGCAGGCCCAGTCGCGCCCCCTCGCCGGCGACATCGCGCAGGTTCCAACCGGTGAAATCGGGGAGTTGGAGCAGGTCCGTGCTGACGGTCACCAGATTCGGAACCTCGGAACTGCCCGATGCGTCTCCGATCAGACTTAAAACGGTCGCTTCCAGATTGTCCGGGACCTCGCCTTCCTCACTCCAGCTTGGCTCCTCGGCCTGGACAAGATCCATGCCGGGCCGAGCGGTCTCGTTTGCCGGCCGGTCAGCCTTGTTGGCCGGTCCTTTCTCATCTGAAGGCAGGGGGCGATCCTGGGGGATGTTCAAGTACATCAGCGCGCGTTCCATGATCCGGCCGAAGGCCGGGGCTGCCACCTGACCGCCGTAATACTGCCCTTTAGGTTCGTTGATCACTACGATAGCAGCCAGTCGAGGTTGCAGCAGAGGCGCGAACCCAACATACGAGGCGACGAATTTGTCGTGAGAGTAGCGGCCATTGATGTACTTCTGTGCGGTGCCAGTCTTCCCGGCCGAAGAATAGCCGTCGAGGCTGGCGCTCCGCCCGGTCCCCACATTCACCACCATGGCTAAAGCCTCTTTCATCCGCGCCGCGGTGCTTTCGTTCAGTATACGCACCCGCTTCAGCTCAGGCCGATAGTGGTTCTCGCCCGACCCGGTCAGGATCTGCCGGACGAGGCGTGGTTCAACCAGATACCCTCCGTTCCCGATCGCCGCTACCGCTCGAAGCATCTGAATTGGCGTGACGCCGATTTCCTGTCCGATAGAAAGCGCCCCGATCGAGATCTTTGACCATTCCGAGGGCGGGCGCAAAAGGCCCGACTGTTCTCCCGGCAGCTCAATCCCGGTCTTGGCGCCGAAGCCGAAACGCTGAATGTAACTGTAGAAACGGTCGTTCCCGAGCCGAAGCCCCAATTTGATCGTGCCGACGTTGCTCGACTTCGCGATGACCTGGTTGAAGGTCAGAGTTCCGTAACTGTTGTGCGCTTCGCGATACACTTTACCGGCCAGGCGCAAGGTTCCCACGCGGCAGTCGATTTCCTCTTCAGGTTCCGCCAGTCCTTCGTTCAGCACCGCCGACAGCGTAATGATCTTGAAAGTTGACCCCGGCTCATAAATCTCCAAGATCCCGCAGTTGCGGCGTGCCCGCTCCTCGGACTTTCGGAAGGCATTGGGATCGTAGACCGGGCAGGAAGCCATCGCCAGTATTTCCCCGTTGTTCGGGTCCATGACGATCGCCGATCCGTTGAGTGCCTGGCACTTCTCGACCGTGTCCCTCAATACCTGTTCCGCCGCGAACTGAATAGACCGGTCCAGGTTCAGGACGAGCATGTGGCCGTCCGACAGGCGGATGTCAGACAGGCGTGCGAAAGTCTCGCGGCGTGCGTTGAGGCTGACGGGCACCTTGGTTTTGGTGCCCTTCAGGAGACCGTCGTACAGGTACTCGAGCCCGCTCAATCCTTCGTCATCAACGCCGACAAACCCGACGACATGGCAGGCCAGTTGGCCGCCGGGGTAAATACGTTTGCTTTCTTTTTGAAGGCCGAGGCCTGGGAGGTTCAACTGCCTAACGGCCTGTGCCTGATCGGGGTTCAGTCTTCGGCCGAGGTAGACAAAGTCGCGTGCGGAAAGCAGCTTCTTGTGGATTGCGCCCCCCTCCGCCTCGAGGATCGGAGCGAGGAGGTCCGCAGTCTGGAGGATCTTCTTGATCCTCGGCGGCTCCGCATAGAGAGAATCAGCCCTGATACTGATAGCCAGATCCTCAAGATGTCGGTCGCGGATCTCCCCTCGCCGGGAACTGACTTCGATATAGCCCGATTTCTGCTCATTGGCCAGCGTCCGGTACTTGTCGACCTGCCCTACCTGCAGGTAGACAAGACGTGCTCCGATGCCCAGGACCCACAGCAGCACCAAGGCATAGATCGAAACCAGTCGGTGAACTCTTATCGAGTTGCTCGTTGTCGGTGAATTCGCGAGCTTGTTCATTCATGTAACGGCTTCCGGGGATACACGGCTTCCGCCACGACCGCCTCAGAGGGAACCTGGAGATACTGGGCATGGAGAATTCGCACCTGTCCCTCATCGGGTGTGACCAGTCCGAGCTTGCGGGCCAGTTGGTCGATCCGTTCCGGCGCCATCAGTGCCGCTTGCTCAGCTCTGAGCTCGGTATTGGTCTCGCGCAAACGAGCGTTCTCGCTTTGCAGCTTCTCGACCTGGTAGTTCACGTCGATGATCTGGTTGTGGAACCAGGCGTAGGCGAGAACAAGCCCCAGGAGCAGACAACCAAAACAGCACCACCATGTGATTTCACTCATGGGTGATCTGTCGTCACTGCATGTTGGCCGGTTCCTCAGTTGTTGGCACTGAAAGTCAACCATAATGCACCCCTTCAATTAATTATTGGCGATTGATGATTGACGATTGAACAACCCTTGTCGTTCGTCATCCGATCAGTCGCCAGTCAGACAATCCCAGTCAATCAACAACCAACCATCATCAATCGCCAATCTTCTCCACTGCGCGCAGCTTCGCGCTCCGCGAGCGGGGATTGGCGGCCGTCTCCTCAGCGGAGGGAACGACCGGTTTCTTGGTCAGGATTTGCACCAGTTCCTGTCGTGGACAAATACAGGCGTCCCCCGGCCGGAAGCAAATGCATCGGCCCGCCTTCTTCTGAAAAAGCTGCTTGACGACCCGGTCTTCCAGGCTCTGGAAGGAAATCACCACCAGCCTTCCGCCCGGACGTAACCGCTCGATCACAGCGTCCAGGAACTCCTCCAAACCTTCCAACTCCTGGTTGACCGCAATCCGGAGAGCCTGGAAAACCTGAGTCGCGGGATGGATTCGAGAGCCTGGTCTCCGTCCCTTCACCCGTTCCACCAGTTCGGCCAGCTCTGTGGTGGTGCGCACCCGCTTCGTGCGTCTTTCAGTCACGATGGTGGCCGCGATCTTTCGTGCGGCCGGTTCTTCGCCGAAGCGCCGGAAGATATCGGCCAACTGGTCCTCGGTCAGTTCGTGGACCAGTTGCGCGGCTGACGTCTTCTGTTCCCTGTCCATCCGCATATCGAGCGGACCGGTTTCACGAAAGCTGAAGCCGCGTTCAGCGCTGGTCAGCTGCATCGATGAAACACCGAGGTCCACCAGGCAGCCGTCGATCGCCTGCAGCGAGAGACGGCTCAGGATCAGGGGCAGGTTTTTGAAATTCGAGTGGTAAAGCTCGAAGTTCGGAAATCGGCTGAGTCTCTGCCTCGCTTTTTCAATGGCCTGGCGGTCGCGGTCGGTTCCAATGACCCTCCCGTGTCCTCCCAGCTTCTCCAGCAGCGCCTCGGTATGTCCCCCCAGCCCGACCGTGCAGTCAATGTACAGGCCGCCGGGCCGGACGTTGAGCAGCGTCATGGCTTCGTTTAGCAGAACCGGGGTGTGTTCTACCGAGTTGCTTAACATGTCAAATCCTAAATACCGAGCTGTTCGATCTCTTTCTTTGTCAACGGCTCACTGGTTATGCTGGCCCGCATCTTGTCGTCGTTCCACACCGCGAAGTGATTGCGGTTCCATATGACAGCGACATCGATCCCCTCGACGACTTCGGCCGCTTTGCGCAGGTGCTGCTGAATGAGAACCCGGCCCTGTTTGTCGATGGTTGCCTCCTTGCCCCAATAGCCGGAGTACTCGATGAACTTGTCTCTGGCCTCGCTGGACGGCATTTGCTCGACTTTTGCTTCCACGGCCTCCCATTCTTTGAGAGGATAGATGAGGATGCGATCGCCGTTGAAGGAGGTGATGTAGAGGGCGTCGGATTGGTAGATCTCGTCTATGAGCTCTTTGTGCTCGGTAGGGATCTTGAGGCGACCCTGGGAGTCAATTTTTGCGGGAATATTGCCCCGGAATTTCACCATCCCCCTCGTTCAACAGTCACTGGCTGCCCAGATTTTTCCTGTTTCTTCCTGTTTAATCCTAAGTTTAGTAGGAAATTTACCGGGGTGTCAAGCGGTATATGCGGAGTCCCGACTCTGCCTGGATCAGGGCTCCGGGCCCGTGGCTTGTCGAAGGTCGGATTCCAGGGAATTCAGAAAGAATGGGGCGGGCACTAGAGTCAACCTCGCTGCTCCGGGCCGGAGCAGCGAGGTCGGAGACTCCAATCGTCGGGTTAAGCCGGAATTATTTCGTTGAGTCTCCCATCGGTTCAGCCGCAACTATTTGCGGGCTATCTGTGCTGGCGCCTCGTCGAATGCCATTTGCTCACTGCCGTACAGGTCAGATTTTTCATGCGTCACCGGGCGCCGCCGGGGCGCGTGGCGGACTGTATCGAGCCCCCGCGCCGCGGCTGGTTGCCCCGACTTCGAAAAAACCAGGATTCGGCGCGGGTCACCATTTTTCAATCGCCACAGAGCCAGCTCACCACAGACCCTATGGCTCTTATGGGAATCCCGACATACTTCCTGTCCCCCAGCGCCCCAACGACGTCTGCAGTTATGCTGTTTTCCATGGCTTTTGCCGCGGCTGCGTCCGGTCCGTGCAAGATGCCCTCTCCAATCCATGTCCCGATCTCATGGGACGAGGTCATCCCCGAAATGGCAATTCCCACAGGACCGGCCGCTTTAACCACGGGGCCGATTTTTCCGCCGACGGAAATCAGCTTGCCAGCCAGCGCGGGTGATTTCTTGGCCGTCTCCTTTATGATCTTTCCAGCGCCCGTGGCGAAGCCTTTCTCTAGTAGTGTCTTATTCCCTTTCAGAAGTGTGACGCCGGTGGCCACGTCAACCAGTTTTTTCCCACCCTTGAGATAGTCCCCTGTCGAATGTTCGCTGCTTTGCGTCAATCTGACGGGCTTGCACGTCGTGGTTCGGCCGCACGTCGTCTGTGGAAGCACCTGCCGGTTGGTGATTACCAGCGTTGACTCCCAGTTGCCCGCATCCCACTGTGGGCTGAATGCAGAAGCGCCCAGCCAATCCAGCGTCTGGTCGGGATGAGTGAAAATGCTGCCGGTAAAAAACGCCAGAAAGGCGTCGCTTTGGGTTGATGAGGGAACTGTGCCGGTCGGGTCTATCATGGCAGCGGGATCGCCGAGGGCGTACTGATAAGGATTCAACTCTCCTGGGCTTGAGAGACGAGGCCAAACCGGGTCTCGGCTCAGGAATCGGGCCGTCTGCGCGTCGTAATACCTGGCCCTCATCTGGTAGAAGGACGCCACGGCGCCCTCCTCCCTTACTCCCCACTGCCCGACGAAGGTAAACGGCTGAGTGCTGGCGCCCGTGTGTCCAAGAACCTTTCCGTACGGGGTATAGGCATAGGAATCCGTCACCGCGCCCGCGGAATTCGTCAGCGCCAGGGTCGACCCTGTCCGGTCGAAATGGTAAAAGTAAACCTTGTTCCCATCCGAGCCGTCGATCATGTAAAGCAGGGCCCCGTCCGGCGCCCATACGTAGTACCTCAGGAAATCGCCGGTCGTCTCGTTCTTCTCGGCCACGATCGGATTCAGGGCGAGCGCGTAATTGTAGTAGAAGTGAGTCGTGATCTGTCCCGAGCTCCGAGTAACGAGATCCCCCAGGCCGTTATAGGTCAGAGCTGCCGCCCCGATCGAGGTCAGGCGGGAGGCGCCATCCCATCCATAAGTGCGGCCGGGCGAATCGGTCTGTCTGCCCCTCGGGTCATAGGCGTATCCCGCGGTCGAAATCTGAGAGGCTGCGCCATACGTGAACGTCTGCGTCCCGGTACTGAGAAGGGTGGCGGGATCCAGCGGGATCGTAACGTCAGCCTCTGTGACCTGTCCTGCTGCGTCCCGAGTGTACTTGAGATCGATAATCGCGCCGTCCTGAATGCGGTTCAGCCGGTCTGCGTTGTCGTAGGTGTAGGTGGTGTCCACGCCGTTCGAGCGGGTGACACCCGCAAGGCGTTCGTCCGCGTCATAGGTGAAATCTAACTGCGCATTGGTCAGGTTGTCGGTGACACGGCTGAGCAGCCCGTTGGCTGGGTCATATGCATAGGTAACGGTGAAGGCCCCATTGTTGTAGGTGGCCGTTGCCAGCCTTCCTCCGTTGTCGTAGGTGGCGCCGAACACGGTCCCCGGGTTGTCTGTGGAAGTAATCCGGCCCTCCGGATCTCGGGTGAACCCGATGCCGTTGGCACTGAGCATCTGGTCCAGTGCGCTATATGTGAACTGCAGATCGAGCCCGCCCGAGTATTGTTCCCGGAGCACGTTGTCCGAGGAGTCATATGTCAAGGCGCTGGTTGTGCCGTCCGGGAAGACCCATTGAGTCTGCCTCCCCCGCGTGTCATAGGTGAAGTTTGTGGTGTTCCCCAGAGGGTCGGTCAGCGATGAAGCCCTTCCCATTCCCGTATGGCCGAAGGTCCAGTTCTGACCGTTCAGATCGGTGATATTGTTCACCTGGCCGAGGTTGTTCCGGGCGTAGGTCGCCGTTCCGATCCCCGGTGTGTTGACGGCGGACAGGAGTCCCCGGGGATCGTAGCTGAACGTGGTTGTCCGACTGAGCGGATCGGTGATACCTGTAGGCCGGCTCAGCGAATCATAGCTGAAGGTTGTCGCCTGCCCGAGAGGGTTAATCACGCCGGTCCGGTTTCCGAGTTTGTCGCTTTGGTAGGTCGCGACATGACCAAGGGGGGTGGTGCCGGAGGCCAGCACCGCCTCGTCGTCATGACCGGCTTGCACCGTCTGTCCGCCGCGAGTCAGGCGGTTTTGCCATCCTCTTTGATCGTACCCGAAGGTATAGGCAAGCCCGTTCCGGTCGGTTGTCGATGCGGTCCTCCCCATATTGTCATAGGTCACGATCGTGTTCCTGCCCAGGCGGTCCGTCATCTGTGTGACCCGGTCTATCAGATCGTAGGCGTACTGTGTCTGGTTTCCCCGGGGATCGGTCACGGCAGTGCCGTTACCGTTCGCGTCGTAAGCGTAGGTGTAGACATGGCCGTTTTCATCCCGGATCGAGGTGATCTGGTCGTTCAGGTTGTAAGTAATCTCCGTGAAGGTTGTGTCCGGGTGGGTGATCTTCTGAAGCCGCTTGTAAGCATCGTAAGTGAAGGTGCGAGTCACTCCATCCGAGTCGGTGGTCGTGGCCAGAGTGGCGTCCGCGTTATAGGTGTTTGTCACGACTCCGCCGGCGGGGTTTGTTTCCGTCAGCACTTGTCCCCTCGCGTTGTAAGTGAAGGTCCAGGTGTGCCCCGCCTGGTCGACGTGCGTGAGCAGGTTGCCGCGGGAGTCGTATGTGAACTGCTGGTTCGTGCCGTCCGGGTGGTCGATCCGAGTAAGATTGTAGAAAGTGAAGGTCACCTGGTCGCTCGGGTCGGCCGGGTTGGTAAACTCCTGGTCCTGCGCGGTGTAGGTGTATGTCCTGGTTTGGCCCTTGGCGTCGGTGACCGACGCGATCTTGCCCGTCGGGGCGTGATACGTGATGGCCGTGGTGTCACCCAGCCGGTCGGTGAACCCATTGATTTGGTCCTGGGCTGTCCGGGTGAAAGCGCCGGCTTTCCCGGTCGGGTCGGTAAAAGACTGTGGCGGGCCATCGTTGCCGAAATGACCGAAGACAGTGACGGTGCCATCGGGAGCCGTCATGGTGACCCGGTTCTTGGTTGGGTCGTAGACAAAGGTGGTTTTGTTTTGGTAAGCATCGGACTGAGAGGCGACCCGCTGCTCCGTCTTCGCGTTCAGCATAGCCTGGCCGTAGACCTGCGTGTACGGGGTGTTTCCCAAGGGGCGTTGCACCCCGGTGATCAGGCAGGCTCCGGCGTTTTTGAAGGTCGTCACCTGGCCCATCGGGTCCGTCACCGAGTTGTAGCATCGGTTATTGGGGTCCACGTTGACCGCGTAGACTATCGACCGGTTGTTCTGATCGGTCACCGTCGTCAGGTCTCGATTGACAAAGGTGAAAGCCAGCGAGCGACCGAGGCCGTCGGAGACGCCGGTAGGGTACCTGTCGGTTCCCGCCAGGAAAGAGTAGAGCCACCGGTTGCTGTTTCGATCCATCAGGGCAATGGTGCGGTTATCCCATGAACCGAGGCGCTGGAAAACATAGACATGCCCTCGAATCGGATCCATCAGGTAGAGGAACCGGGCGGTGTACTTTGCGACGTACCTGGTGGGTGACGGCTCCCTGAGGACCGGGATCCCGTTATTGATGTCAAACGTGACCAACTCGCCCGACCGCGTGGTTTCGGCGGCAAGCTCCGGCAGAAACTCGGCGTTTGGGTTTCCCTCCATGGAAGGAAGGAAGCTGTGCTGGAAATGGGCCGGCTGCTCCGGCTGCCAACTAGTCGGCGCGCCGAGGCCCAGCCAGTTGTAGTTGTCGGTCCGGTAATGCAAATCAACATCCAGGGGCAGGGGGCCGGCAAGCCGCAGTAGAGGGATGCTGAAGCCAAAGGCGCCGGAGTTGGTAAACACGGGGTCGCCGCCTTTGAGCCCCTGGGTCGTCCTCCCTGGTCCGCAACTCGTGGGTGTATCCGCATGCAAGGGATCTGCATTGCTTAGAACGAGCAGGACAGCGGCCGCCAGTGTGAGGTTGGCGAAGCAGTTTCTGCATAACCAATTTTTGAGTTTCATACCCAGCTCCGTTCGTTTTTGATTTCTCTAGTTGGTCAAGCCGAGAAAAGCGCGCGCGAGTATCACCGCAGTCTGGTCCCGTGGAATCCCAACCGCGTGATTAAAAGTCCCGGTCGCCCGGGTGAGGTTGGTATCCTTCAGTTTTTGGATCCACTTAAATGCCGAATGAGTCGGGGGCACATCCGAGAAGTACGGGCTCGAGGAATACGCGAATTCATCCGTGTAAAGAGTCCGTACGATGAAGATGGCTGCTACCGCCCTCGACACCACCTCATCCACACGGTACACCCCCTCCAGCACGGTTAAACCGTCAGCTTTCAGCCGTTGCACGTATTTGAAGTAGGGATGGGTGGCCGGTACGTCCGTGAAATAAGGAGTGGCAGGAAAAGTAAAATTTTCACCGTAGCGGGCGCGCATCAGGTAAGCCGCCATGTCGCCCCGCGTGACCAATTGCGAGGGACCGAAGTTCCCGGTGGTCGGGACATATCCGGCACAGGCGATGGCCGAGATGTGGTCAAAAGCCCAGTAGCCGGGCGGAACATCAGGGAAGGTAACCTGGCAAGCCTGGCCCTGGGTGGTTACCTTCGTGAGGTTCCCCATGGGGTCGTATTCGTAGCGGATGCTCGCCGTCTGGCCGTACTGCACCTCAATCAGCCGCCCGGCATCGTCGTAGATGTACCGCACGGTGCCGGCCGAGACCAAAGTCGTAACGACCAGGAAGGACAGAACTGCCAGGAGCATGACTGTTCGAGATCTGTTCATTTTCGTCGGTCCTCATATGAAACTGGTTCACCGCTCTTTCCCTGCAACTCGGGGAGGATTTCTTCACACAGCCTCTGTTTTGGAATAAACCTGTCGACTTTGAGGGCGGGGCACTCGGCAACGCCGGGATCGTACATCGAGTAGAGGATGACGCGCACTGAAGGGCGGCGGTGTTTGATGCGCCTGGCGGCCACGACTCCGTCGCAGCGCGGCATCTTTATTTCCATGATGACAAGGTCCGGGCTGAGCTTGATTGCCATCTCCTCAGCCTCCTGACCATCTGCTGCCTGGCCGGCGATTTCGACAGCTGGGATCTGCTTGAGGAAAGAGACAAAGCTCTCCCTGAAGCCCCGGTGATCATCGACGACGAGGATGCGGACAGCGCCGACTCGCCCCATTTCAGAGCGAGACATTAGCTGCAATTGCGGCTCGTTTTGAATTGGGGAGATTCTGTATTTTTTTCAGGGTATCTACTGGCGGGTGCGGGGTGTTGCCTCCGGTCCGAGGAGCTCGCTGAGAGGCCGCCGGACGAAACGGGGCGTTCCTATCCGACGGGTCAGTCTCGAGTGCGCCGGCGCGGTTTGTCTGCGCCTTGCTCCTCGGCGAAAGGCCAGCCGACTTTGCAGTTTTCCAGGCCTGTCCCTGGCCGACAGGCAAGGCTATGCCTGTATCAGGCCTGCCCGGATCGCGTATCTGACGAGCTCAGGCAGGTTTTTGGCTCCCGTCTTCTCCATGATCCTGGCTCGGTGGCTCTCAACGGTCTTCACGCTGATGAACAGGTGGTCGGCAATCTCTTTGCTGCTCAGGCCTTTCACAACCAGCGTAATGACTTCCCTCTCCCTCTTGCTGAGACCGGACGGAGCGGAACGCTCGCGTGACTGCGAAGCCATTTCGCGTACCAGGGAAGCGCTCGTGAATTTCTCGCCCCTGCACACCGCCTTGATCGCATACACCAAGTCGCTCAGCGCGTCATCTTTCAGGAGGTATCCCTGAATTCCGGCACTCTCCGCCATGTCCAGAAACTCGGAGCCTCTGAGCATGGTGAGAAGGATGATCCGCGACTCAATGCTCGCTCCTCTTATCCGTCTTGCCGCCTCGATGCCATCGATATCAGGCATGGAAATATCCATGACAACGACGTCCGGCCGGAGATCCTTGGCCAATCTAACCGCCGCCGCACCAGAGGAGGCCTCAGCAACAACCTCGTAACCTTCGACACCATTCAACGCATTCACGACTCCTTGCCGGAACATCGTGTGGTCATCCACAACCATTACAGTCGTCATCTTAACGGCGCCTCCACTTTGATTGTCGTTCCTTTTCCTCTACTGCTCCTCAAATGCAGGGTCCCCCCCATCAGATTGACCCGCTCCTCCATGGTCTTCAATCCGATACCACGGCCCTGCAAATGCATCTGTCGGTGATCAAATCCTACCCCGTCGTCCGTGATCTGCATGATCATCTTATTTTTTGAAAGGGTGAGCAAGATTCTGACGAGCCGTGCCTGGGAGTGTTTGGATGCGTTGGTCAGCGCTTCCTGAAAGATCCTGAACAGGTTGTCTTCTACAACGGGCGCGGGACGCGAGTCGAGATCCGCAGTCACTTCCACTCGGACACCGGTCTTCGCGGAGACTTTCTGACCGTACATCCGGAGTGCGACAGCGAGGCCCATCTCTTCGAGGAAGGGCGGCCTCAGTCCGGCCGATATGTCGCGAAGTTCCTCGATACTTCCCGCCAACTCTTCGATGGAGCCTTCAACCAGCCGTTTCTGCTTCTCGAGGTCCATTTCCTCCCGATCCATCCTCTGCAGGTTTAACTTGGCGGTTAACAGGGATTGGCCGAGCCCGTCGTGGAGTTCCCTTGCGAGCCGCTTCCGTTCTTCTTCATGCGCGACGAGTATCCGCTCGGAAAAGCTCGTTATGCTGCGGAGGGTAAAGGAGAACCTGAGACCGACTGCGTATACAAAGCAGAGTATGGTGAATGGGACGGCTAATTCGGAAGCAGCATGTCCGTGCAGGTCCACCGTCGGCAAGATACCGAGCATCTCCAGAATCCAGCTCAGCACGGCGGCGCAAACCAAGATTACTCCAGTCAAAAAGGCTCCCGATTGCCCAGCCCTTCTCTTCAGCGCGCGGACTGACGATAGAAGCGCGTGCGATGCGGTGATGACCGCCAAGACCATCCAGACGTAATAGAGCAACCTGCAGGCTGCGACGGTCAGAGTAAACATGAACGCGAGCGCCAATACGCAGCACAGCAAAATGATTGATTTAATTACGAAGGTGAGCCTGTCTCGGTATGCGGAGGCGAGGAAAAAGAGCAGACTCGCGGGCAACAGGGCAGTAAGGGAAAGTATAGCCTTCTGAACCAGGGGTGTTTTTAGCCCGAGATGGTAGAACACCACACTGTCGAAAAGGTAGATCGCCGTGTACAGAAGCACGAAGACTGCGAAGGAAAGATATTCCCTCTCGTGGACACCGGACAGATATATGAGGAAACAAAACAGGACGAATATGGAAAGGAACGTCAGAAGGATGAGGCTGACGGCGATGACCCGGCTTTCCCTCTTCGTCTTCTCTATCAGCAGTCGGTTGTAGTCGCCGACGAGAATGGCGTGATCAAAAATTCCCCCCTGGAGATAGCTGTTCATCACTCTCACGGCAATTAGGTTGTCACCGCGAGTGAGGACCATGGAATCAGGAACCGGGTACAGCCGTTCCACCAAGGGGGCCTCCACAAAGCGTCTGCCTATAAGTCCTTCCCCGCCTATTTTCCGGCCGTTCAGGAAAGTCTCGTCAGCGTCGCCTATTCTTCCCAGAAGAATTCCAAGTCCTTCCCGGCGAAGATTCCCTAACTGGAATCGGATCCTGTACCAGCCCATCCCGTTTTCGGACTCAAGTTTCTGCGATTGCCAACTGCCCGGGATTCGAATCCTCTGCCACCGCGAGTCGTCATACTGGGGCGAGGCCCACGCAGGATTGTCACCGGGAGAGAATTTATGGAATCCTTCCACGCGGGTTAGAGACTCGCGGTCGTTCGAGTACGCAGCGGAGGAGAAAGTGACGAACAACCAAAGGACGACTGCCGATGGTTTTCGGCGGCTCCTGCCCCTCATCGACCTCCTCCCCTCCCCAGGCCGTCTGCAAATGCCGTCAGACAGGGGAGAAGTAACGCTTTTCCGTCTTGCGCGCAATAGTTTTTTGAGCTGTATGTGTTTGTGGGCCTCGTCTGCCGGGTCAGAGTGGCCGATCAGATGCCGAACGGCGGCGAATCAAGGGTCAGGCTAAACCGGGTCGACGGTGCAGGCAAGGGCTCCTGGAGTGCGGTGAGAGAAGGTGCGAGAAAAAATCGAGCAATGGTTCGACCTCTGCAAAATCGGACTCCGATTTTGCAGAGGTCGAACCATTGCAGTCACGGATAACGCGGAGGGGCGCGTTATCCGCCGTTCGTTGCACACTGAGTCCTCTAAGCTCGGAAGTATTCCTCCAACTGCGTAAAGACGCGGTGCTCGGTCCCGTGGCGCGAGACCTCCAGGACGTCTTCGAGCTTGTGGAGTTGTTTGACCATGTTGTCGAGCCGTTCATCCTCGTTGACGAGCAGCCAGATACGGCTGCGGCGGCCGTCGCCGATCGGCATGCAGAGAATTCCTTCAACGTTGAAGGCGCGGCGGGAGAACAGGCCGCAGACGTGCGACATGACTCCCGGGTGGTTATTGACCTCGAGCTCCAGGACAGAGCGGGCTTTTTCGTGATTAGTTGGAGTCGACATGATTTTCACCTCCGATCATATCGCGGTTAGCGGCTCCGGGAGGAACCATCGGGAAGACCTTGTCCTCAGCCGGAATCGGCACATTGATCAAACAGGGGCCACGGTGTTCGAGCGCGTGCTTCAGAGCTTTCTTCGGGTCATCGGACTGGCCGAGGTCAACCGCTTCGATGCCAAAGCCGCGGGCGATGGCAGGGAAGTCGGTTTCGGTGTGGAACCGCGAAGCCGAGAACCGGGAACCGTAGAACAGTTCCTGCTGCTGGCGAACCAAACCCAGATGCGAGTTATTCATCACGACGACCTTGATGTTGACCCGCTCTTCGGCGGCGGTGGCCAATTCCTGAATGTTCATGAGGAGGCTTCCGTCCCCGCTGAAGCAGATGATTTGGCGATTGGGATAGGCGAGAGCGGCGCCAATTGCGGCCGGGACACCGAAACCCATGGTCCCGAGCCCGCCGGAGGTCAGGAGTTGGCGCGGGCAAGAGAAGGGGAACGACTGGGCGACCCACATCTGGTGCGGGCCGACATCGGTGGTAATGATGGCGTCCGGTTCCGCCGAGGCAGCGGCCTGCAGCACCAGCCCATAGGGTGAAAGGGGATCATCAGAACCGGACATGATGAGCGGATGCGCGGCTTTCAGTTCGCAGACCCGGTTCAGCCAGGCTGAGCGATCAACCGCCTGAATTCGATCTTCGGCGGCGCCGAGCACCTTACCCACGTCGCCTTCCACACCGACGAAAGGCATCTTGATCTTACCGAGCTCGCTCGGATCAACGTCAATATGAATGATCCGGGCGTGCGAGCAGAACTGCGCAACCTTCCCGGTCGCCCGGTCATCAAAGCGAACGCCGGCGGCAATCAGCAGGTCGCATTCGTCCAGCGCCATGTTCGTGAATCGTGCGGCGTGCATTCCGAGCATTCCCATAAAAAGCGGGTGATTCGTCGGGACTGCGCCCAGACCCATAAGCGTGGCCGTGGTCGGGATACTCGCTTTTTCTGCAATCCGGCGAACCGTCTCGGCTGCCCTCGCGTGGATGATCCCCCCTCCGATATAGAACATCGGGCGTTTGGCCTGGTTAATGATTTCGACGACCTGATCGATGGCCCCGGCATCCGGTTCAGGAGAGGCTAACCGGCCGCCGGGCTCCGGCCATTTCGTCACCTCGATCTTGCGCAGTTGAACGTCCTTGGGGACATCGATCACGACCGGTCCAGGACGACCCGAGGCGGCAACCTGAAAGGCGGTAGGAATAACCCACAAAAGCTCCTCGACCGACCGCACCAGGTAGTTGTGCTTGGTAATCGGCAGCGTGAGCCCATAGGTATCGATTTCCTGAAAAGCATCTGTGCCGATCAGCGGCAGCGGAACCTGACCGGTAATGGCAACGACCGGGACCGAATCCAGGCGGGCATCCGCTATGGCGGTCAGGAGGTTGGTTGCTCCCGGCCCGGACGTGGCGAAACATACCGAGGTTCGCCCGGACGCGCGCGCCATCCCCTGGGCGATAAACCCTGCCCCCTGCTCGTGTCGGGCCAGGATGTGCCGGATCGAGCTCAATTTCAAAGCATCGTAGAGGGGCAGATTGGCTCCACCCGGGATCCCACTGATTTGCGTGATTCCCTGGCGTTCCAGAAGTTTCACGATGATCTCCGCACCGCTCAATTGCATCGGATTTTCCTCCTTGGCATGATTCCCATCATGATTTCTCCAACCAAAAAAAAACCCCCGTCCGACTCGCGCCGGCGGGGGTTGTCAGATCCGTTTTCCGGTCGACCCTCTACGGCGCGAGGCTGTGGCGCAGGAGTACCAGGACGCCTACTACCACCAGAATGTTCGCTGTAATCGAAAGGGCCAAAACGTTATTCATACAATCCCAAAATTGCAGACTTA
>RPQK01000032.1 GCA_003819755.1 Acidobacteriota bacterium
CATGCCGAACGGTGGAACGCTCACCTTGAGGACGCGCCAGGGAGCGGACAAAAGCACAGTCGCAATTGAGGTAGAGGACACCGGAACGGGCATCACGCCGGAAAACATGCACCGGCTTTTCACGCCGTTCTTCACCACGAAGCCAGTCGGTAAAGGCACCGGGCTTGGGCTGGCGATCGTGTACGGCATCATAAAAATGCACCGGGGACAGATCATCGTCCAGAGTCAGGTTGGCTGGGTAACCTCTTTCAGCCTGAATCTCCCGGTTCGACCGCCTCGTCTGAAAACGCCCGTTGCTCCGCAGGGGTTGATCGAAGCTGAAAAGCACGACGCGACGGTGATTGGCTAATCCGCCAGGGAGGACCATGACAGCCGCTTCAGAAATCCTGGTTGTTGACGATGAGATCGGAATCTGCGAAGCAATCCGCCGGGCGCTCACCCCGATGGGATTCAACGTAGACATTGCCGACAACGGCACGCAAGGACTGACGAAGATACGGGCCGGCAGCTACGAACTTGCACTCATAGACGTGATGATGCCCGGCATCGGTGGCATCGACCTGATTGCCGCTATTCACCAGCATGACCCGGAGATCGTCTGCATCATCATCACGGGGTATGCCACTGTGGAACTGGCCGTTCGAGCGATCAAACAGGGGGCGTACGATTTCCTCACCAAACCCTTCACGGTCGACGACCTCGCGCTGGCGGTCAACCAGGGCTTGGAGCGGCGCCGGCTGTCGCTGGAGGCGCACCGGTTACACGCGGTGGAAGCCGAGGCCCGTCGTCTTGCCGAAGAGAAAGCCCGCCTGGAAGAACTGGACAAAGCGAAAAAGCAGTTTATCCGGCTGGTCACGCACGAGCTGCAGAGGCCGATCGCCGACATCTACAACTACCTGCAACTCCTTCTCGAGGGCTACGTAGAGCCGGACGAGCTCCGATCGGTGATTGAAAAATCAAGGGCGCGAGCTCTGGAGCAGATGGAGCTGATTGCCGATCTTCTGGAGCTCGGCCAGATTCAAATTCTGACGACACCGGCCAAGGGCGAGCCGGTACAACTTGACCGAATTTTGGCTGACGTGCTTGAGACTGTCTACCCGCGGGCAAACCTGAAGGGCGTCAAAATCAACGTGGAAACGAATCAGCCCGTTCCGCCGGTGTGGGGTCTGGCGGCTCGGTTGAGAAGCGTCTGGGCAAATCTGATCAGCAACGCGGTGAAGTACACGCCCGACGGCGGGTGCGTGACGGTGGCGCAGCGAGAGGATCATGGTCGAATTGTTGGCGAAGTAACCGACACGGGGATCGGGATTCCTGAGGAAGACCAGGGGCAGATCTTCGGTGAATTTTTCCGCGCGGGGAACGCCAGAGCTCTTGAAATCCCGGGAACCGGTCTCGGATTGACAATCGTCAAGAAGATAGTCGAAGACGCGGGTGGTTCCATCAGTTTCGAATCCCAGCCGGGCCGTGGAACCCGATTTGAGTTTAAATTGCCGGTGTGGAGTGAGCCGGGAACCCATTTCGATTGATCGATTCGACAACGGCACCTTCCCGCTGACGGCAAGCGCCCCGCTATGTTAAGCTTGCCGCTATGTCTTTCCGGCAACGACAAGGCATCCGGATTATGGCTGCGGTCCTGTTGAGCGCCCTGCTGTGCCCCGGGGCGACTGTTCTGTGCCTGTCGTCAACCGGTCACGTTGCGTTTGAAAGCCAGATTGCGCCCTGCTGCGCGCCCTTCCCTGCGCCTTGCACGAGTGCGGACCCGACTTTGGCAATGCCGGGGGTCGGAACCTGCGCGTACTGCATCGACGCCCCGATCCTCGCCGTGGGAGTATCCGGGTTTGAGTTTACTCGGCCCGACAACGATCAGCCGCTTTTGGTCTCTGCCGACGCGGGAATCAGTGCGGCGGTCCGATGCCTGGAACAACATTTCTCCGGCTCCACCTTCGACTCCGCCACAAGTCCACCCTCATCGAGTCCGCTTCGTTGTTAAGATTCTTGTTTCGCTCATTTCGTTAATCAGCACCCGTTCCCTCTTTTCCCGGAGGCCAAAAATGCAGACTCCGAGTCGGGGATTTGTCCGGTTCGCGCTCTTGTGCGCGATGCTTTGCGGAGCAGCCACGTCGAAACTGGCAGGTCAGAACCAACAAGTAACCGTTGAACCCCAGATGAGTGTGTCGGTCGATCAGGTGGTATGGTTCGCGCTTTCGCGTAACCCCGACATTCTCGCGGCCCGGCAAAAGCTGCACGAGGCCGAGGGGCTCTTGCGCCAAGCAGGCCTTCGTCCGAATCCTGCCCTGGACGTCTCAGTTTCCAATGGCGACCTGCTGGGCAGCTCCGGGGAACGTGAATTTGCGTTTGGTTACTCGCACACTCTGGAGCTCGGTGGGAAGAGGGAAAAGCGCCTTGAGGTCGCGCGGCAGAATCTCGAGTTAGCGCGGGACGAGATTGCCAACCGGGAACGGCTTTTGTCTGCAGACGTGAAAATCCGATGCGCGCAAGTGCTGGCATTGGTGCGAAGTCTCCAGAACACCGAGGAACTGTTTCGTCTGACTGGTCAGAGCCTGGATCTCGCCAAGGCCCGAACCGCAGCCGGAGAGGGCGCTCCGCTCGAGCAGGGCCTGCTCCAGGTCGAGGTGAATCGGATGGGCTCCGACCGCCTGCTGTTCTCCGCCCAAGCGGAGGAGGCCTTGCTTCAAGTGAAGCTCTTGGCCGGTCTGCCCCTTGAAATGCCGTTGCAGTTGTCGGACTCACTGGACAGAAGGGGCGGGGCACTTGATTTCCAGAATGCGGTGGAAGCAGCGTTGTCCCGAAGACCGGACCTCGCCGCCGCCCGAACGGAAGAACGACTTGCTGAGGCGGAGCTCCGGCAGGCAAAATCTGCGGCGACTCCCGACCTGGTAGCCCGAGGCGGCTACAGCCACGTTCAGGCCAGTTTCGAGCAGTTCGGGTTTTCGCAGCCTGGCGGCATCCTGACCCCGCTGCGGGACAAGGACAACCTTATAACAGGCGGTATTTCGATCGCAATTCCGCTGTCGGACCAGAATCAAGGGAACATCGAGGCCGTCATCGCCCGGCAGAGGGCTGCCCGACTACGTCGAGAATCGCTCGAACGAATCGTACGTCAGGAAGTGATGTCGGCGGTTGCCCGTTTGGCGGCCTCAAACCGCGCGCTTCAGCTCTTTGATGCCGGGGTCATCGGACAGTCACAGGAGAACGTCCGGGTGGTTCGTGGAGCCTATGAACTGGGCGAACTGAGGTTGCTCGACGTAATCAACGAACAGCGCCGTCTGATCGAGACGCAGCGCGCCTACACGGACCTGTTGCGCGACGCTTACATCGCCGCCGTGGAACTGGGACGTGCAACCGCCCAGCCGGTCAAGTAGGGGCCGTTAATATGACAAAAACCAGACAGACCCTGATGTTTGTGCTCGTCCTCGCCGCACTTGCCTTCGGCTTCTACTTTGGTCGGAGCACCGCTCGGCCCATGTCCGGGGAAAGCGGCGCCGAGGGTGAGGAACCGGGGCACGCGGGTGATCAACACGCGGCGGACAGCTCGCTTCTGAAACTGGATCCGGAGGGACAGGCGAGGTTCAACATCAAGTTCGCCCAGGTTCAGACCCGGACCGGGCAACGAATGATCGAGGCAACCGGAAGCGTCGAGGCAAACGGGACCAGGTTGGCCCACGTCCGTCCTCTCGCTCGGGGCCGGATAAACGAGGTCTACGTACGCTTGGGCGATCGAGTGCAGGCCGGGCAGCCCCTGCTCAGTTATGACAACGTCGAGTTGGGAGAGGTCCTTGGCCAGTACCTTGCCGCACTCGCGGAGATCGAAAGGAGCGACGCCGCAACGGAACTGGCTCGGGCCGGGCTCGAGCGGGCGCGCTCTCTGGTCGAGCTGGGAGCGGTAGCCAAGGCGGAGCTCCAGCGTCGGGAGACCGAATACCGAAACTCGCTCGCGGAGACCGAAAGGCGAAAAGTCGAGGCCGCCCAGGTGGAAGAGAAACTGCACCGATTCGGCATGACCGACCCGGAGATCCGCAAGCTGAGCCCGAGCAAAGGCGCCGACTACCACCGGGAATCGTCCTACAGCATCCTCCGGGCGCCTTTTGCCGGCGTGGTAACACGGTTCGCTGCCGCCCCGGGCGAGAGCATTGACACCGAGAGTGACCTGATGACGATTTCCGACCTGTCTGTCGTCTGGGTCCAGGCCGATGTCTACGAAAAGGACATCCGGTTCGTCCGGGAAGGCAGCACGGCCGAGGTCCGAGTGGGGGCCCAGCCGGACCGCGTCTTTACCGGCAAGGTGACGCACGTCGGCGACGTGCTCGATCCCGGGACCCGCACGGCCAAGGTTCGCGTGGAAGTCGTGAACCCCGAGCGGCTCCTCAAGGTCGAGATGTTCGCCAATGTCCGCATACCGACGCCCGCCACTCAGCCTGTGCTGATGGTCCCCGCTGAAGCTGTTCACCGCTTTGAGGACCACATGGTGGCATTCGTGAAGAGAGAGGACGGTTTCGAGAAGCGGCCGGTCGAGATCGGGCGGCGGGTCGGCGAATGGCTGGAAATAACAGAAGGGCTTTCCGAAGGGGAGGAAGTTGTTACCGACGGGTCATTCCTGCTGAAATCCGAAGCCAAAAGGTCCGAACTGGGGCATCACGAGCACTAATCAATCATGATCGAACGAATCATCAATTTCAGTATTCAGTGGCGGCTTCTCGTGGTAGTCGTCGCCATCGGCCTGGTCGGACTTGGAGTCTACTCGGCGCTAAACCTGCCGATCGACGCTGTACCCGACATAACGACCAATCAAGTTCAGATCAACGCGCTCGCGCCGGCCTTCACCCCTTTGGAGATGGAGAAATACGTCACCTTTCCCATTGAGGTGGCGATGACCGGACTGCCGGAGACCGAGGATGTCCGCTCTCTCTCCAAGTTCGGCCTCTCGCAGATCACGGTGACTTTCAAAGAGGGCGTTGACATCTATTGGGCTCGTCAGTTGGTCTTGGAGAGGCTGATCTCTGCTGAAAAAGAACTGCCGGCAGGCATCAGCCCCGAGCTAGGGCCGATCAGCACCGGCCTGGGGGAGATCTACCAGTTCACCGTCGAAGCGGATCCCGAGGCGGCGCACAAGTACTCGCTGATGGAGTTGCGAACGCTTCTTGACTGGTTTATCAAGCCGCAGCTTCGGACCGTGCCCGGTGTTATCGAGGTCAACTCCTTCGGCGGGCACGAGAAGCAGTACCAGGTCCTGGTCGACCCGAACCGCCTGGTCAGCTTCGGCCTGAGTCTGTCAAACGTCATAGAGGCTCTTGACAAAAACAATTCCAACGCCGGCGGAGCTTACATCGAGCATGGCGGTGAACAACAGCTTCTGCGCAGTGTCGGGCTCATCCAGGATCAACGAGATGTCGAGAATATTGTGGTCGCATCCCACGAGGGAACGCCGATCTTTGTTCGGGACATCGGGGAAGTGGGCCTGGGTACCGAGGTCCGGCAAGGCGCGGCCACACGCGATGGCAAGGGCGAGACGGTCATGGGTATGGCGATGATGCTTAAAGGCGAAAACAGCCGCTCGGTCGCCCAGTTGGTTGACGCCAGGCTCAAGGAGATCGCCAAGGCCCTCCCGCCGGGAGTCAGCGTCAACCCCTATTACAATCGCAGCGAGCTCGTTGACCGGACCGTTAGAACCGCCGCCCTGAATCTCATTGAAGGCGGCCTGGTGGTCGTGGCCATACTCCTGCTCTTCCTCCTGCAGCTGCGCGCCGGGCTGATTGTCTCCTCGGCAATTCCCTTGTCCATGCTCGTCGCCATCATTGGCATGAGGTACTTCGGGGTGTCGGCGAACCTGATGAGCCTGGGCGCAATCGACTTCGGACTGATCGTGGACGCGGCCGTCATCATCATCGAAAACTGCGTCAGACAGCTGGCCGCCAAGAAGCGCGAGCTAAGGCGCGGATTGACCGAAAACGAACGAATCACCACGATTCGTTCCGCAATTCTGGAAGTCCGCCGGGCCAGCCAGTTCGGAGAGATCATCATTATTGCCGCTTACCTTCCGATCCTCACGCTCGTGGGAATAGAAGGAAAGATGTTCCGACCCATGGCACTGACGGTCGTTTTTGCTTTGTCCGGCGCCCTGATTCTCAGTCTGACGGTTATTCCTGCCCTGGCAGCGCTTTTTCTCCGTGCGCCGAGAAAAGTATACGATCCGGGGCCGGGTGAAAAACACGTGGAAGAGAACCCGGTGGTCCGGCGTCTGATGCGCCTTTACGAGAGGGCGCTCGAAATTGCTTTGGCGCAGCCTGCGGCTCTCTGCTTTGCTGCGCTTGTGTTCGTCGCCTCTTCGGCGCTGCTCTTTTTCCGGCTGGGCGGGGAGTTCATACCGGACCTGTCCGAAGGGGCCATTGCGATCAATACCGCCCGCCTGCCCAGTGTGTCGCTCAATCAATCGGTCAAGATGATCTCTGCGATGGAGCAAAGTCTGAAGGAGGAAGCAGAGGTCGAAACCGTTACCACCCGAATCGGCCGGCCGGAGATCGCCACCGACCCGATGGGCCCCGAACACTCGGACACCTATGTCTTCCTGAAGCCCAGATCCGAGTGGAAAAATGCGCAGACCCAGGAGGAGATCGTCGAGCGCCTGGCCAGGCGTGTCAGGGCAATTCCCGGGATGAGCTACACCTTCTCTCAGCCCATTAAGTTCCGCATGATGGAGCTGCTGGAAGGAGTCGGAGCCCGGTCCGACGTCGTCATCAAGATCTTCGGTGACAACCTGGATGTCATGAGAGAAAAGGCCGAGCAGGCTTCTCGAATCATCTCGACCGTTCCGGGCGCCGCCGATCCCCGAGTACAGGACATAACCGGCCTGCCGGTCCTCGAAATACGGATCGACCGGGAGAAGATCGCCCGTTACGGCCTGAATGTCTCTGATGTCCAGCAGCTCGTTCAGAGTGCGATCGCGGGAACGCACGCCTCGACGGTTTTGGAAGGCTTCATGAGGTTTGACCTGGTTGTCCGCCTGCCTGAATGGGCAAGAAAAGACGCGGAGGCGATCGGCAACCTGCTGGTCAGCTCGCCGAGCGGCCAGAAGATCCCGTTGAGTGAGTTGACCGAAATCGTCAACGAAGAAGGTCCCGCCGAGATCTCGAGAGAGAATGGTTCGCGGAGAATCTCGCTCGAGACAAACGTGCGGGGACGGGATATCGCGAGTTTCGTCCAGGAGGCGCGCGGCAAGGTGGAAGCCGAAGTCCGATTACCGCCCGGGTACGTCATGACCTGGGGAGGGACTTTTGAAAACATGGAGAGAGGCCGCCTGCGGCTGATGATCGCCGTTCCGGCGACGTTCGCGTTGATCTTTCTGCTGCTGTTCGCAACCTTCGGCTCGATCAAGCAGTCGGCCCTGATCTTCACCGGAATTCCCTTTGCGATGACGGGCGGTATTCTCGCCCTTTGGGTCCGTGACATGCACTTTTCGATGAGCGCGGGGGTCGGTTTCATTGCTGTTTCCGGCGTCGCAGTCTTGAACGGAGTCGTCATGGTCGCGTTTATAAACCACATGCGGGAGCAGGGGCGGGGCCTTCAGGATTCCGTAATGGAAGGGGCGATCACCCGGCTCAGACCGGTCCTGATCACTGCCCTGGTTGCCAGCCTCGGCTTCGTCCCAATGGCCCTTTCCACCGGCGCGGGTGCGGAGGTCCAGAAGCCACTGGCCACAGTCGTCATTGGCGGATTGGTCAGTTCGACACTGTTGACCTTGCTGATCCTCCCGGCGACGTATCGGTGGGTGGAAAGAGAGAAGAGTCCCGCCCCGAATCTCGATGTCCCGGCAGAAGTGCAGGGGTGAAGCGTCGTACCGCGAGCATAAGCGAGCCTTTGGAGTGCGCAAGCCATGCTTAGCCCTGCTTGCGCACTGCGCACGGCTCGCTACGCTCGCGGTACAGCTCGCCTCACTTGAAAGCATTCCGCTTGTATCGGACAATCTCCTCGGGTAGCCCCAACCAGAAACCAAGGAGTCGACGCGATGAGAAAGCAGCTGTTGATCGCCGTTTTGCTAGCCTCCGCGCTAGCCATCACGGCCTTTGTCCAGACGACCGATGCTACGCAAAACCAGGCGCCTGCTCAGACGCCAGCGCCTGCTCAGGCCAGGCCGGCACCGACCGGCTACATGGATACACCGCTGATCCCCGGCACAAAATGGCATATTCACGACGACACCCGCCCGCGTCCGGCGGTGATTACTCCCGCCGCCAATCCGGGGGAGCCGCCGTCGGACGCCATCGTCCTCTTCTCCGGCAAAGAGTCGGACATCGCCCAATGGGAGGACTCCAAAGGGCAGCCGACCAAGTGGCGGGTTGTTGAGGGAGCCATGGAGTGCGTCCCGCGCTCCGGTTACATCCGGACGAAGCAGAAGTTTGGCGACGTGCAGCTGCACATCGAATTCGCCACCCCCACCCCGCCAAGCGGCAACAGCCAGGGCCGCGGCAATAGCGGAGTCTTCTTCAGCGACGGCAGTTTCGAGGTCCAGGTGCTGGACAGCTACGACAATAAGAGCTACGCCGACGGCCAATGCGGGGCCATGTACGGGCAGTATCCGCCGCTGGTCAACGCCAGCCGGAAACCGGGCGAGTGGCAGTACTACGACATCGTTTATCACATGCCGCGGTTTCAGGACGGTAAAGTGGTGAAGCCCGCCACTGCCAGTGTCTTTCACAACGGGGTCCTGCTTCACGAAAAGCGGGAGTTTCTAGGCCCGACGACGCACAAGAACATCCGCCCCTACGTGCCGATCGAGAAAGGCTCGCTTCAGCTCCAGGACCACGGCAACCCGGTCCGCTACCGCAATATCTGGGTGCGCGAGTTGGAGCAGTACGAAAATTCGCCGACGCAGCTGGATAAGCAGTGATTGTAATACGGCACCCGTTCCCTTTACTGAGCCGCGTACGGCGCCGTGCGCGGCTCAGTAAAGGGAACGGGTGCCGTGCGCGGCTCAGTAAAGCGAACCCTTACGGTTTCCTTTCCGGCACCCAGCCCCGCAGGTCCATCACATCGACCGCCGCGTCCCCGTTTTGATCGGCAGCTTTCACCGTTTCAGGGGTCGAGGCATCCATCCGGCTGACCAATCTCAACAAAGCGACGAAGTCGAGCAGGTCTTTTGCGCCGTCGCCATTCAGATCCCCCGCCACACCCGGCCAGTTCGATTGCGAAGTGAGCCACGCGCTTCCGTCGACGTGGAATTGCGACAGGTAGGCAATCAACTCCATGTTGTCCGAGCTCAGATGGTTGCGGCTCAGGTTCAAACTGGACCAGTTCAGGTTCAACCCCTTCAGACTCTCAGGCACCTGTCCTGTCAAATGGTTATAGGACAGGTCGAGAGCTTTCAACTGAGACAACGTCCCGATCTCGGGGGGAATGGAACCGCCCAGCCGGTTGTCCGACAGATCGAGCGCTTGCAGCATCGTGAGCTCGCCCAGGCTAGTGGGAATCAGGCCTGTCAGGAAATTGTCTGAGAGGTCGAGTGTAGTCAAGCCTTTCAGGTTCGAAATCTCAGCCGGGATCGGTCCGGTCAGGCGGTTGGACGAGAGATCCAGGACCTGAAGGCCGACCAACTGAGTGACCCAGTAAGGCAACCGGCCGACTAACAGGTTGCCGCCTAGCCGCAGCTCTCGCAAGCCTTTCAGCTTCCCCAACTCATTGGGAATCGCCCCTTCAAACCGATTGTCCCCGAGGTTGAGCACGCCGAGCTTGGTAATCTCTCCGAATCGGGGCGGTATAACGCCCGTCAGCAGGTTCCCGGAGAGATCCAGCTCAACGAGGGCGCCCATGGCTGTGGGAGCGACAGGAAGCCGCCCGTCGATTTGATTTTGCGCGATCCTGAATGACTCCAAGCGACCGCATTCGAGAAGGTTGGCCGGCAGAGACCCGCTCAGCTGATTACGTGACACATCAAAATCCACCAGGTCGGGCATTTGAGCCAGAAAAGAAGGGATCTGACCCGAAAGCTTGTTCTGCGCAAGATCAAGCGATTCGAGACGCGCCAGCCGGCCAAGCTCGGGGGGAATCGGACCGGTCAGCTGGTTGTGTGCGATCGATATCCCTTCAAGGCTCGTCATATTTCCGAGCTCGGCCGGTATCTGTCCGGTCAGCTGATTGCCCTGAAGATCTAACCACTCGAGGCTTCGGAGAGTGGCTATCTCGGGAGGAATTTGGCCAGTCAGGCTGGCCCGGCCCAGGTCAAGAAAGGTAAGACTGGTAAGTTGGCCGAATGCCCTGGAGAACCCGCCTAGAACAGCGTGCTGTCTGAGGTTCAGTCCCATCAAATGGCCTTCCCACATGGACATTCGCCATCCATCAATCCAGTCCGACCCGGACAGGATCTCCAAGAGGATTTCCGACTGCCGGGGCGGAGGCGGCGGGACCCGGCCAGCGATGAGCGGCACCGAGACTTGCTGGTCCCCGCCGTTCACTTCGACACGCCCGTAATAGACAAATGGACATCCCGTGGGGAAAGGCGCCTCGTTCAAGCGGGCCGTCAGGCGAACTGTTACTGAACCGGTCTTGCCGGCCTCGACGGTGAGCGACGCCGGGGAGACGTCCAGGATAAGCTCGGGAAGCGGCTCCGACTCACGACGTTGGTACACACCTTGGGCAGTCAGGGTGTAAGTCCGGGACGTTGCGGCGAGGTTGGCTATCGATAACTCGGTCGACCTGGTCCACTCTCCCGTTGCTTGAGCGATCCGTCCAAAAGTGAGGACGCCCGGAGTCACGACGAACCGAGTGGAAGCTGCCTTCTCGACATTAACCATCCCGCAGCCAAGCGCGAGAGGATCCAGCCGTGGAGAGACAGCAGTGTTCATCAGACTCGCTTTTACGGTTGCCGGGGGCCATTCCTTGTGCGCCTGGCGCACCAATGCGGCCGCCCCGGAGACGTACGGGCTCGCGTAGCTCGTGCCTCCTCCGGTTCCGTACCCGCCGCCCGGTGTGGTTGACCAGACGTCCTGACCGGGAGCCGCCAGGTCCGGTTTTGGAAGGAAATCTCCCACCGGTCCTTTGGACGGCCTTGACATGAGCTTCGGGTATAGGTCAAGCAGGCCGTAAGTCAACCGAGGAGCACCCACCGTTATGCCCTTGACCGCGCTCCCCGGCGCCACAATACTTCCGTAAACCGGCCCGGAGTTCCCGGCTGCCGCTACCACCACGATCCCCAACTCAACTGCCCGGTCAACCGCAGCGGCGCCAGGAGACTCAGGCCCACCATCAAATGCCAGGCTGAGGTTTATGACATCGGGCCGATCATCCGTGACGGGGTCGCCGTCTGGATCCGAGGCTCTCTCCAGCGCAGCTATCATGTTGCTGAGACTCATCCCCGATTTCGGGCTGAACAACTTGTAGACCAGGAGAGAAGCCTCGGGAGCCACGCCCTTCAGCCACTCTCCGTTAGCTGCTGCAATACCGGCGACACGAGTCCCGTGACCGTATTCGTCCTCCTCCATCGGGTCGGGATCGTTCGAAGCGAAATCGAAGCCCCCTTTGACCTTGCACCCCGGCCCGAAACATCCTCCGAGAGCCGGATGAGTGTAGTCGATCCCGCTATCGATAATCGCGATCGTCGTGCCTTTACCCGTCAGTGGTTGACCCTCGTATTGAACAAGCGGCCGGGTTGGCGCCTGGCCCGAAGCCCCGTCGCCGAAAAGAGGTTCCAGCCGCACCTGGTGATCCGTGTAGACACCCTGTACGCCGGGAAGTGCGGCAATCGCATCCCGATCACCCGGGCGGGCGGTAGCTGCAAACCCGTTGAGAAGGTATCCGTACTCGCAGTAAACGTCTTGAATCAGCCCCCGCCGCTTGACCTCTTGAATGAAGGACTGTCGACCCGTGTCAACCGCCTGCCTTTGAGCCTGAATCAGGCTGCGCCCGGCCTTCGCGCCTTTCAAGCGAACGGAGAGCGGTGACGATTTCAGGAGCACGATCAAGCGAACCGGAGAGTCCTGGGCGGCAGGGGGCTCGGAGGCAAGGACGGCTGAATTCAAGAACAGAAGTGCGAAGGTCAAGACTGCAAATCGATCCCGTCTCATTCCACGCCCACCAGCGACAGGGTCGTGATCAGGCCTTCCTGCACGGACTGCTTCAGAGCGGTCACCCTGACGCTTGCGTCGGCCGTGATCTCCAGAACACCCATGAAACTCTCCTGCGCGGCCAGCGCCGGAAACATCGCTGTTTCGTGGACGAAGCAGGCGAGGTGGGCCTGCGGAGCGAGCGCCACCCGGTTCGATCCTGTTTCTCCACCGGCCGGATCAATCAGGCGGAAGGCAATCTCCTTGTTCTCGTTGCCGCTGTTGGCAAGGGCCAAGCCCGTGCTCGACACACCCTTTCGGTACAGAACGGGCACCAGGAATCGGGACTGTGCCGCAGAAGGCCCAATGCCTGCCTCGGTGACCATTCTTCCGCCGGCAGCCGTCCACCCGAACATTCCACTTCCCCCGACAGGAACAGTCGAATCGACAACCGCGTAGCCGGCTGCTAGAGTCCCCTGCCCATCGGTCTGGAGCAGGCAGCTGCCGCCGGCTGGAATGTCCCGCTCGAAATCACCCCCCGTCGAACCATCGAGCAGCCTGACGACCAGATCCGATCCCCCGTTGCCACGCAAGCGGACGCGGACACGCCCCGAAGCGTTCGTCTTGTTTAGTAACGCCAGCAGGGTGTAGAAACCTCCAGAACCCGCGCTCCCATTGGCCACCTGCGGAAAGACGAGACGATTCTGACCTTCCTCGGGTGCCACGGCCGGCCCGCCCACACTCAACGTCCCATTGTCCAAGCTCAGCTGAGACCGTTCGCCCAGGCCGGAGCACGCTTTCGCGTTTGCGAGTGTCAGAGTGCACGAAGAACCGGGCGCCGCAGATGGCGAGATCTCGAGCAAGACTTGCGCCGCCAGGCCTTCGGAACGTCGTAAGGCGGCAAGCGACGGAGAAAAGACCGTAACGTGAACCGACCCCGCTTCCGCAACGCCGACGGCCACGTGGTCCCGGGCCAGCTCGCCCGGGATCGCAGGCGAAGGCACGCTCGTCGGACAGGACAGAACCTGAGAATCGAAAGCAAGGTCGAACTCCAGGGCACTCAGGTTGCCGCCGTTCCTCGCGAAGACGGGGACCATCACCATTTTCCCCGGCTGACCCGAGACATTTCCGACTCGGAGCTCGACCTGGGCAAAGAGCGGCGAGCAAAGAACTATGGCAACCGCGAAGCGAACCCCCCGTGGAACAGACGGCATAGACCCTCCTTCAGGCGATCAGCGTGACGCGGGGCTTCGCAGTCGACCGTGCGGGGAGCTTTTATCGTGGCCGGACTCTCCTGAGTCCGGCAGCCGGGCTTAGGAAGCCCGGCGAAAACGACGTTGCTTGGCTGCTCCTCGTCGTTCTTGCCGTACTTGAGGTCCGGCTGCCTCTCCCTTGAACGAGAGTCCGGCCAAGATAAAAGCTCCCCGCACGGCCGATTGTGCAAGCCGGGCAATTTCCTTAAGTTAACGCCTCTGGGCGTCTCGCCTGCACTCCCAGCACTTACCCCTCCAGGCTCTTCACCAGGGCCAAATCCCCTTGCCTGGCGGCCTCAAGGACCGAGCCCATGTATTCGTCGACCTGCTCCGCCCGCATCGGCACCGGCATGTTCTCGAGCTTCATGCGCAGCTGAGGGGTCTTGGCAGCGCTCAGGGCCCGGACAATGTGCGCATTACTAAAACCGGAGACCTGTCCGAGAGCCGTTGGCAACCCAACGCTTCGGCCGAAAGCGATCATGGCTTCAGCCACGGCAATACCGAGCTCGCGCCCGCTGAGCCTGTCGATCTCACAGGACGTGTACCCGTACCGGTGGTAAATCCGGCCGACCATTCGAAGAGGAGCCTCCAGTGCGGATGCAAACAGGACCGTATAGTAGGGATTCATCAGGCCGCAGGCGCGGCCGTGGCTGAGAATGTCGACGAGCGAGAAGCTGGTCAAATGGGCTCCGTTGGTCCCGCCGACCATGATCGCATAGCCTCCGAGGTCGGTCGCCAGGCCCAACGCCTCACGGGCCCGCTCCGCATCCTCGCCCCGCGCCAGCTTCGGCAGGAACGCGAGGATCAGCTCGATCGCCGTCTCGGCTATCTTTGCCGCTCGCTCATAGTTCGGCTTGCCGACGGCGCTGTAGAGTACTTCGAGGCAGTGTGAAATGCCGTCAAGCGCACCGTCGACGGTCAGATCCCAGGGACAAGACAAGGTGACGCGGTAGTCGAAAACCGGGAGGGATGGAACGACCGCTTCATCCACGATAAGCTTCTTCTGACTGGTTCGCAGGTCGGTAATGTTCGAATATTTCGTTAGATGCGCGCCAGAGCTGGCGGCGGTCTGAATAGCCACGTGCGAGGTGAGAGTCCTTCCCGCCCGTTTCGCCGCCTCGGTGACCAGTCCGGTTCCAAAGTAGTCGTCGATTCCTCCACCAAGACCAGCAAGGACTACGGCGGCCTTGGTCGCGTCGATGGTGCTACCGCCTCCGAAACTGATGACAATTTCCGGTTCTGCGGCCTTCACGTCATCGGTAATGCGTTGGAGGTCTTCGCGGGGTGCGTTGGCCGCGGCACCGCTGGTCTCGGCGACAATCGTTACGTTCGCTTTTTCAAGCGAGCGACGGATCTCTTCGATGAAAGGCTCGGCTCCCGGGAATCGGTCACGCACCCAGACGGCCTTCTTGCCGAGCCGGGCAGCGGCGTCTCCGAGCTGGGTCAGGACGCCCAGCCCGTGCAGGTACTGGTTATTCTTGAACTCCCGCAACAAGTTTTCAGCCTCGTCAAACATTCCACGCCTCCTCAGGCCTAGCTCTCCGGCACCAATACCACTTTGTACAACTCCACCGGCTGCCAGCCTTCGGTTTCGGGGCGGAGCTCGAGCTTCTGCGGCCCGGCCGCAGGGACCGTGACGACTCCGAGATCGACGGTTCGCTCACCTGAACCAGTCGGAACAACGGCCGCAACGGCTTCCTTTCCCAACTCGAGCTTCAGCTTGCCCCCGCCGTTTCCCGAAACATCCGCCCGCACCAGGTAGCGACCCGCCTTCGGGGCTTCAAAGTCCCAGGAGACGCGGGTTTCGGGGTTATCCCAGCGGGCCACACGCGCCGATGCCCCTTTCCCTTCCAGCCGAGCATGCGCCCGCAGGCTGTTATGGATATCGCCCTGTTCGGCGTCAAGATTGATCCTTCCGTCGGAAAGCGCTTTCGGAAGTATCCTCTGGACATCCAGCGGGCCTCTGACTTCCAGGATGACCACACTGGCGATTGGATCGGGCGCGACTTTCGGCAGGGTCAGGAAAACGCTGCCGTTCTGGGCCTTGGTCCTCACCGCTGCGCCGGTCGCCAGCAGACGTGCCTGTGCGACCTGGTTGCGAAGGCCCGGGACCTCGAGCCGGCCATCCGCCGGCCAGTCGAACACGTGCAGGTACAAGGTCGCCCCGCCAGATCCGACTTTCTTGGTGCAGCGTCCCCAATTCAGGCGGTGGAAAGGACTCGCGGTTGTCCCGTAAATCGCCTCCTGATTGACCTTCATCCAGGCGCCGATTTGTTGGAGCCGCTCGATGCTTGGCTGCGGGATCTCGCCTTCCGCAGTAGGTCCGACATTCAGCAGGTAGTTGCCTCCCTTGCTGACGATGTCCACGAGGTTGCGAATCAGGACTTCCGTCGATTTCCAATTCTGATCGTAACTCTTGAATCCCCAGGTGTCGTTCATGGTCATGCACGTTTCCCAGTCACGGCCAGGAAAACCGGTGGCCGGGACAAACTGCTCGGGAGTCTCGGTGTCTCCGCGGTAGCCGCCGCCCAGGCGGTTGTTGGTGATCAGCCCCGGGCGCAGCTCGATCAGGGCGTGGAGCGGAGCCGCTCTTTCGGCGTTCATCCAGGTCGGTGTATCCCACCAGAGGATGTCCGGCTTGTACCGGGTCAGGATCTCACGAGTCTGGGGCGCCGCGATATTCGTCAGGTACTCGTCAAAACTGCCCTTGTGAAGCTCGTCCCAGGCTTCGCCCTCCTTCAGGCGTGACTTGGCGCCGCCCGGATGGGTCCAGTCCTGCGCCTGCGAGTAGTAGAGCCCAAACTTGAGGCCTTGCCGGCGGGCCGCCTCAGCCAGGGGTCCGATCAGGTCTTTGCCGTAAGGAGTTGCGTCGGCGACGTCCCAATTGGTGACGTCCGATGGAAAGAGGGCGAAACCATCGTGGTGCTTAGACGTGATCACGATGTACTTCATGCCGGCCTGCTTCGCCAGTTTGGCCCAGGATTCCGGGTCGTACTTGACCGGGTTCAATTGTTTGGCGTAGGCGCGGTACTCGCTCACCGGGATCTGGGCATTGCGCATAATCCACTCGCCAATGCCTTTGATCTGCTCTCCTTTGTAGGTCCCGGCCGGAACCGCGTAGACTCCCCAGTGGATGAAGAGCCCAAACTTGGCTTCGCGCCACCACCGCATACGCGCGTCACGTTGATCCTTGGTTTCTTCGGCCCGAGCGGAGGTCCCGACGGCCAGCCCAAGAAGTATCAAAGCGAGAAGGAAACGTCGCATAGCTGTGTTCTCCGTAGTTTCACAAGGTTAGAGCGTTCAGCGTTCAGCGTTCACCGTTCAGCGTTCACCGTTCAGCGTTCAGCGTTTACCGTTCAGGGTCTTTGGGCGGTCATCATTTATCAAACCGCTGAACGCTGAACGGTGAACGCTGAACGGCGAACGCTGAACGCTGAACGGTAAAACGCTGAACGGTGAACCGTTTGGCTACAACTCGAACTTCTCCTCGAACTTCATCTTCTCCGGCTTCAGCCGGTAATAGACCTTGTATCCAGAGATTTCTGCCTGGAAGGAAATCCACTTCTCTTCCCCCGTGAACAGACTCTCGCCCTTCTCGTTGGTTCGCGGGAAGATCAGGCAGCCATTGGAGCGGGTCGGATTTGGAGACAGGTATTCGAGCGGGGCAAGGACAATCTTGTTTGAAGAGCTGAGCTTCGTGCTGTCCCGGAAAGTTGCCAACGTGGCGTTGAGCAGAAAGTTGTGAATTCGCCTGACCTCCATGGACGATGGGGGGTCGACCGTGAACTCGATCTGAACGGCGATTCGGTTCTGAGCGTCAGCGGGAGCGTCGACCTGCTCACGAATTTTCGCCTCGGGGGGAGCCCCGGCCGGGTTCTTAAGCAGTTGGAGGCGCGTGAAGGCCATGCGCACCGGTTTGGCGGACAGGAAACGAAAGCGAAAGGTGACCGTTTGCTCCCGTTCTCCGCGTGCGCCGGTCTCGATCATCCCGAGGTTCTGCGCGGCTCCAAAGCTGTTTGAAAACGCCCAGGGTGACTTCGTCAGGACCGAAGTGCACTCCTTCTGGTCCCACGCCGTGAATAGCTTTTCCTCCCATGAATCTCCAGCGAACAGGACAGCAGCCAAAGCGATCATGACACCGAGAACGCACAATCTTGCTTTCATTCCAAACCCTCCAGCTCGAACATGTCGAGGGAAGTTTACGCCTGAATCGGGCTGGAGGTTACGAATTTCTGGAAGGAGCTGAAGCAGTCCGTGCGACCGGGATTATTTCCTGGATCTGGAGCGGCGCAGCAGAGCGTCCGGGGAGGCGCCCCTTTCGAAGACAACGTCCTTGCCGGCCTGCGACATATCGATGTCGATCAGACTGATCCGGCCCGTCTTTCGGCCGCTGAGTTTCAGGAAGACCTCGACTCCTGCCGGATACTTTGCTTTCTCGATGACAATGTCGGCGCTGTCCGCGATGTTGAAGACGCTTCCCGCCTGCGGGAGAATCGTCGCCTTGGTGATACGGACCCCCCTGGCGTACAGGCACTCGAAACCGATCAGGGCTGAAAGAGTTATGTCTGCGAATTCGATTCCATCGATGGGCATCTCCGGGAGACCGACGAGCCTCACGGCTCGCCTCGCGCCGTTGCAGACGATGTTGCGGAAATGGATATCTCGAAACCGCGGGGTGCCCTCGTCCACAGGTGGAATTGTGACCTCAGGCTCGTCGGTTCCGGGCATCTCGTCCGGGGCCTCACCGCCGTAGCTCATCGTAAAACCGATCGCATCGGTCGGAATCCCTCTCATGTAGATATTGTTGAAAAAGAGGCTTTCAACGACACCGCCCCGGCCGCGCGTGCTCTTGAAGCGCAACCCGAGGTCAGTTCCGAGAAACACACAGTTGTCGGCGTAGACGTTGCGAACCCCGCCCGACATTTCGCTGCCAACGGTAATTCCGCCATGCCCGTGATAGACGGTACAATCGCGAATAACAATGTCCTCGCACGCCCGGCCTCGCTGGCGCGCCTCCTCGCCGGCGCCCGATTTCAGGCAAATGGCATCGTCTCCCACGTCAAAATGAGCGCGGTAGACGACGACCCGCCGGCACGCGTCGAGGTCCAGACCGTCCCCATTTTGCGAATACCAGGGATTCAGCACCGTGATGTTGCGGACTATCACCTCTTCGCACAGCAGCGGGTGGATGTTCCACATGGGGGAGTTCTGGAAGGTCGGACCGTCGAGCAATACCCTCTTGCATTCCGTCAGTTGCACCATGTGGGGCCGCATCCACTCGAGAGAGCCGGGGGTCATCGCTTCTTTGGACGGGTACCAGATGTCGCCCGCCGGATTCAGGGCGCCGCCGGAGGCCACCAGATTCTTCCACTGGGTGGCCGTCATCTTCGACTTCTTCACCGGCCGCCAGGCATCGCCGGAGCCATCAATGATGCCGTGTCCCGTTATCGCAATGTTCTCGAGGCCGACCGCCATGATTGGTGAGACGACTACTCGCTGTCCGCCGGCGTCCGTCACGACGTAGTCTTCAAACCGTCGAGTGAAGAGCACCAACGCCCCATACTCCAGATGGAGATCGATGTTGCTCGCCAGCTTGACGGGTCCCGTCAGCCAGACGCCGGGCGGAACGACGACCCGGCCGCCACCCGCCTGGGCGCACGTCTGGATAGCTTTCGCAAAGGCGGAAGTATTCAAGGTATGGCCATCGCCGATCGCCCCGTGCTCGGTGATGAGGAAGCTGCGATCAGGAAACACCGGAGGCTGGGGCGCGACCATCTTGAAGGGGAGATTAGCGGTGAGCCGGCCGACTTCACCGTCAGCGGGGCCAGCGAAGGCCAGGGAGACGGATAGTAACGGTAGAAGCAACGCGTGCCACTGGTGTCTCATGACGGGTTGAACCTCAAATCTGGGGAAAGGACCCCAAGGACCTCAAAGACCTCAAAGACCAAAAGGAGAAGGGCTAGCTTCTTTCAGTCCTTGCCGTCCTTGAGGTCCTTGAGGTCCTTGAGGTCCCTCTACGTTCGCCCTAGAACTCCACTCGCGCCGAGTATTGCACCTGGCGGCCGTAGTAGCCTGTCAGCTGTGTGTTTGTCTTGCCTAAGTCGGACTTCGTCTCATCCAGCTGCGGCGTGACCCAGTTCATGCCGTTAAGGGCATTGAAGGCGTCCAGCCGCACTTCCAGCTTGAACCGCTCCGTCAGCGCGAACTTCTTCGAGAGCGACAGGTCGAGGTTCGAATAGCCCGGGCCATTCAAGCCGTCGTAATACCAGGGATTCGTCCTGCGCGTGTACGCCGCCTGCTTCGCAAAGCCAGCCGTGTCAAACCAGTAACTACCCGCACCGATTTCCCCGATCTGGGTGACCGATGAAGGCGCGATCATGTTACGGGTGAAGATCAGGGGCGCACCCGAGGTGAAAGCGTACATCGCCGAGAGCTGCCAGCCTCCGACAATCTGATCAAGCGCTCCGGACATATTGGAGCCCAACCAACGGCCCCGTCCGACCGGTATCTCCCAGGCACTCGCGGAAACAAACCGGTGCTTGGGGTCAGAGGTAACCTGTGGCGTGCCTGAACCGCCGCTTTGGCTGACACTGAAATCCATCCAGGTCAAAGCGCCGTCGTATTCGTCCTGATCATCGAAGAACCATTGCGACCTTGAACTGACGTACGCGTAACTGGCCAGCAGCGAAAACCCGCGGTGGAATGGCCGCTGCATGCGGATCTGCAGAGACTGGTAGCGCGCTTTCCTCAAATCGGTCCCCGTCTGGGAGATTGCTCCATACTGCGGATAGGGCACGAGGAGGGTCGAGACCTTCACCGTCTTCGAGTTGCGAAGAGAAGCGTTAGGGAAAGTCTCCGGAGTCCCGTAATTGTAGAAGGGATTCGGTACGGTCTTCTCCAGGTCGGCCTTGTACTTGTAACTCAGCCGTGGATCGGCCATGTTGAGGTTCTTGCTGAACTGATCGCGGCTCACGAAGTTCGTGAAGTAGGTGACGTCCGCGATGAAACGACCGGGCAGTTCCCTCTGGACCGAGACGTTGACGCGGTCGCTGATCGGCGGCCTCTGCTCGTACTCATCGATGGTCACCGCGCTGCCCAGGTTGGTGTAACGCCCGTAGGATTTTCCGGTGATCGGGTTAAGACCCAGCGGGAAAGGATTCGCCAGGTAGGCCCGGGGAACGCCCTGTTGGACCGACGGCACGGGCGAGGTCGGGGTAAATCCACCAAGGTCGATCTCTCCCAAAGTGTCTCTCTCGGAATTGGCCAGCGAGGCCGGGACCACGAAACGACCGTAGCCCGAGCGAATGACCATCTTGTCGTTGACACGCCAGGCCAGGCCGATGCGCGGCATCAGCCCCATCTTGTCCATCTGCGTCTTGCGATTGTTCCCTTCTTCCGTGAAGTAAAAGGCACCGTTGTAGAGGTAGCTCTTTTGCCCCGTCGATTCGCCCATCTTCGCCTTCACGTCCGCCGGAATGAGAGGGTCAATGACCGCCTGCATTCCGGGGATGGGGTCGGTCAGGTCGAGGCGCTGAGGCAGACGGTTCTCCGGGTCCCACAGGCCTCCCTCATATTCATACCTGATTCCCAGGTTCAGGGTCAGCTTCTGGTTCACCTTGAAGTCGTCCTGCAGGTAGAAGCCGTACATTTCGGTATTCGCATACTGAAGGACGTTGTACCGGACGTTTGACGCCGAAGGATTGATCGCACCGAGCAAAAAGCTGGCCCACGGATGGCCGGTCGCCGCTTCGGCTTTAGCCATGTCCTTCCCGGTCTCCTGCGACGAAAACCGAAAATCTCCGAAATAGAAACGAGCGGCGCTGCCGCGCTTCCACCGCACCTCGGTCCCCGCTTTCAGCCAGTGTTTGGTCAGGTACTTGCTGTAGCGACCGTGCACACTGTAGCCGGAGGGTTGCTGATACCAGAAGTTCTGAACACCGAATCGCCCGTAGTTGTTGTTGTCGACGACGACGTGCGGAAAGTAGACAAGCGGCCGGCCGGCCATATAGTCCGTACTGCCGCTCTTCCACCAGGTGTTGCCCCCCCAGAGGTCCGCGTAGTCGTTCTCCGTGACAGCCATGTCCGGGTAGTCCCGCTTGTCCTCGGCCATGTAGTAAGAGCCGCGGATGTTGAAAGTGGTCGTCGGGCTCATCGTGTAGACGGTGTCCGCAGCGATGTTCCAACCGTTTCGCTTGCTCCCGGTTACATTGCGGAGCTTCAAGGGATCGTTGCCCTCGGTAAAATCGGCCTGGTCCTGATC
>RPQK01000033.1 GCA_003819755.1 Acidobacteriota bacterium
GAGGCGCGGACGGGGCGGGACGCCCCTTGCCCCAGTGCAGGCGAGACGCCTGCGCTCCCAGGGGGCGCCCCCACTCTCGATTCTTATTTGAGCGCTTATGCCCTGAAAGGGTTGCGTATCGCGCCAGGTCGGAAACCGTCCAAGGTCCCCGCCCTCAGTGTCAAGTGTGTCCATGGGTGAGCCTTGTGCGCGCTCTGCGAACGCTATCTGTCCCGTCGCCGCTCTACGGCCGGGCCGGTTGGGCCTGCAGCTGCAGTAACTGCCGCTCCAGGGCATCAAGCTTGCGTTCGAGGGTGCCCGCGCGTCCCTCCACAGTCAGAACCCGGGAGCCAAGGCGGCTTTCCAAATCCTTCAGTCGGCTGTTGACCCCCGCCAAGGCGTCCTCGATTTCCCTGTCGCTCTTCGAGCGCTGCAGTGCTCTCTGCACCTCGCGAACTATGGTCTGGTGCTCCTGAAGACTCTCCTCGACGGCTTTCAGGCGGGCGAGTGACTCTCTCAGGTCCTTCTGGATTCCCTCCCCCGACCGGTCGAGCCCGGCGGAGATTTTGCCGATAGTTTCGGCTTGTGTGTCGAGTCGATTCTGAATATTTCCCAGACGTTCTTCCAGGTCGGTCAACTGTGCGAGTGATCCTCGCAGGCTCTGTAGATCGGCCTGCACCTTTCGTTCGAGCTGGTCCTGACGCCTGCCGAGAGCAGAAATCCGGTCATTGCTCGGGAGCTCGGGCTCAGTCTCGGGGAGTCGGCGAAGCGAGGTGTCCAGATTCTTGATCCGCTCCAATGCTGGTTTCACCTCGTCGAGGCTCTTCCTGATCGGACCCAGTCGGCTCTCCACCTCGGCGTCGACGAGCTTTTGGTTGAGGCGCAGAACCAAAACCGACCCGGCAGCCAGGATCATGATAAGAATGAGCATCGCGATCAGGAGCCCCCGGCCAACACCCCTCTCTCGCATGTCGTCTAAGCCCTCTGCGTTTCCCATGGCGTCAGTGATTATACTTCTGATGACGGATGAAGGATGCCTTCATCCTTGGTGAGCCGTCAGACTCGGCTCCACATTCCGACCCTGATAGGTTTCCTCAAACCGGTCGAGGGCCTCTTTGTCAAAAAGTGTCGTGCCACCCGTCTGAGTCGCCACCAAAGCTCCGATCCGATTCCCCGCAGTGCACGCTTCCAATAGGGTTCCGCCTCTCAGCCATACACTGAGGAACCCGGCTGAAAAAGCGTCTCCCGACCCCACCGGGTCCGCGACATTAACGCGATAGCCCGGAAGATAGACCGAAGTATGTAACGTTGACATCGCGAACACGCCACGCTCCGCCAAAGTCACGATGACCGCCTCAAGCGACCATGCGTCCCGAACCCGGGTGGTCAGTTCCGGAATCGTGTTGCCCGGTAGTCCGAAGATCTTCCCGACCTCATGAAGCTCAGACTCGTTGAGTTTCAGAACGTGAGCCCTCTCGAGCGAAGCCTGCATGTTCTCAGGGTCGTAGCAGTCTCTCCGGAGGTTGATGTCGAGGAACTTGAGAGACTGGCGACTCCGGGAGAGTAACTCGTACAGCGTCCGCCGAGATACCGGCCCTCTTTGAATCAGGCTTCCGAAACAAATACAATCGGCCTTACCGGCCAGCATCTCAAGCTGTTCATTCCAAGCAATGTAGTCGTAGGCAACGTCGGGAACAATGAAATAGTCTGGGTTCTGGTTCTGGTCAAACCGGACCTGCACCGTTCCGGTGGGATGCTTTGAATCGATCTGAACCAAGTCGGTCGGGACACCCAGGCTTCTGACCTGGTCCCGTGCCTTTACACCCAGTTCATCGTCCCCAACCCTCGTTACCGGTATGGCCAGATCGCCAAGTTGGGTCACCCGATAAGCGAAATTGAATGGCGCACCTCCGAGAACCGTCTGGCTCGGCAGAATGTCCCAAAGCAACTCTCCGAATGCGGCAACCGTAAACTTTTTCACGTTCATTTTCTCCTGTGCCGTCTCAGTTTGGCAGCCGAGTTGTGCTGCCGCAAGAAGGGATCGCCCGCCCGCTTTACTTTAATGATTATTAAAAATATCTGTTGACACTCACGGCGATTGGGATATACTCCCGCCTCGTCCTAGCAGTATTGGGGCACACAGTGTTTCTTCTACCAATTACACGAGTCGGATTCTCACCGAGATTCAGCCCGGAAACGTTTTCTGGCCTCTTCTCTGACGGCCTCTGTCATTTCTCCGACCGGCGCCGGGCCGGTCAAGCAGACGCTTTTGCTGAGTTACCCCAAAGTACTCATTAATCGGGCGATTGCCAGGTGAATTCCGGTCAGTGGATTGGAGAAGTGTTAAGGAGTTAGCTGATATGAAGAGATCGCTGTTTTTTTACCTCCTTGTCGCCGCCCTCGTGGTAACAGCGAACGTGGATTTGGCGGCACAGGAAACCCGGGCGACGCTCGTAGGTCGGGTCGCCGACGCGACCGGCGGAGTCATTCCGGGTGTCACGCTGGTTGCCACGAACGTTGAAAGCAATGTGGCAACTCAGTCCATAACCAACGATGAGGGATTGTTCCGGATTCCCTTCCTTCTTCCCGGTCAGTATGAGCTGAAGGCCGAGATGACGGGTTTCAAAACCGCATTCCGGAAAGGCATCACCCTGAGTGTCAACAGCGAAGTCAACATTGACCTGACGCTGGAGCTCGGGGAAATGTCCGAGTCGGTCACCGTAACCGCTGGCGAACCGCTCCTGAATACGACCAGCGCATCAGTCGGCCAGGTCATCGACAATCGCCGGGTCATGGAGCTCCCGATCCTCGGCAACAGCGCGATGCTTATGTCGGGGCTGGCACAAGGCATGCAGCAAGGCAACGAGGGCTACAAGTACATTGGGCTGCACTCGACAATCGGGGCCTCTGATTACCAGACGGCCGGCGGAGTCGGCGGCAACGAATGGAGCCTCGACGGGACGCCGAACAGCGGCCACACCCGACGCGCCGCGTACCTCCCTTACTCCGATGCTATTGACGAATTCCGCGTGGAAAGCACGAGCTTCGATGCCAGGGTCGGACATACGACTGGTGCATCTATCACGATGCAGTCCAAAGCCGGGACTAACCAGTACCATGGCACGCTGACCGAGAATCATTGGCAGCAGCGTTGGAACGCGACCCGCAGCGGTGATAACGGCGTTTACTGGAAGCAGATTCGCGACGCTGAGTCGGCCGGCAACATGCTGTTGGCCGATCAGTTGAGACAGCAAGAGCGCCAGGCAAGCGGCCGGTCCAACAACTATGCCGCCTCGATTGGCGGTCCCGTCAGAATTCCAAAACTCTTTGACGGCAAGGACAAGCTCTTCTTCTTTTTCATTTTCAACGGCTTCAACGACTCGAAAACGGAGGAGCCCGGCAGCAAGCTGTTTTCGGTTCCGACCGAGGCAGAGCGCCAGGGCGATTTCTCAGCGCGGCTGCAGTCACCCAACGCGTCGAAATACACGATCTACGATCCCTTTACGACGGTGTTGGAGAACGGCGTCTACAAACGGACTCCTTTTCCAAATAACATCATTCCCGCCAGCCGGATCATCAACCCGTTGTACAAGTTCTACGAGAAGCTCTTTCCGCTGCCGAATCACCCGGCCGATGAGAGTGCGGACTTCGAAAACAACTACCTGAACCCGAACATCCCCTGGAACTGGGAATACAAGGCGTTTCAGAACCGCGTCGACTACGTTCGCTCCGAACGTGACAAGTTCTTCTTCCGTTGGAGTTACAACAAGTTCATCGAAGATCGGCAAGATTGGACATTTGAAACGTCACCGAAGCTGCACAGCAACGGGCTGACCCGGGTCAACAAAGCACTGGGCGCCGACTGGGTGCACACCTTGACTCCCACCGACGTGCTCCATGTCGCTGTTGCCTACAACCGCTACGTGGACAACGGGATCTATTGGAAGCAGCGCGAGTTCAAGCCGAGCGACGTCGGCCTTCCGGCCTACCTCGACGAGAAAGCTGGCGAGTACCATCACCTCCCGGTTGTGGACTTCACCGACTACAAGGACGCAGGGCGTTCCTATGGCAAGCTGCTCCCGGTCTCCGTAGGGACTCTGGCCGCCGATTACTCCAAGTACGTCGGCAAGCACAGTCTCACCTTTGGCTGGGACGGGCGCCAGTACCACCGCGTAGGCGGAGCCCCGGGAGTGACCTCGGGACGCTTCGAATTCCGCAACAACCTGCTGAGGAAAGACAGCCAGGTCAGCGCGAGTAACGTTGGAAACCTGGGGCTCGAATGGGCGGCCTTCATGCTCGGCCTACCCCAGAACATGTACGTCAACAACAACGACAGTTTCTACATCACGACCCCCTACCACGGCGTTTACGTTCAGGACAATTTCCGCCTGAGCAGCAGGCTGACGTTAAACCTGGGCGTACGCATGGAGTACGAAGGAAGCATACGCGAGCGCTACGACCGCGGCCTGCGCGACTGGAATTTCAACTACGCACTTCCCAGCAACATCGCTAATGCCTTCGTGACGGCCTATCAAAAGGTCGCGCTGCCGGAGCGTGCTGCACAGGATTTCGCCGCCGGGCTTCGGGGCGGAGTCAATTACCTGGGATTCGACGGGGCACCGCGCACGACTACTACCCCGACGACCCGTTTCATGCCGCGATTTGGCTTTGCCTACCGAGTGAATGACGCAACCGTGGTCCGCGGCGGCTACGGCATGTACTACGACACGTTCAACGTCAGTTACAGCACGATAGACCAGTCTGGGTTCAGCCGTGACACCAGCACCATTATCACCAACGACCAAGGCATCACTTGGAATGTCGGCGACCCGAGGAATGGCATTTCGCCGATAACCGATCCATTCCCGATTCGTGCCGATGGGACCAGGTTCAATGTCCCGCTCGGCAACACATTGGGCCACCTGGCTCGTCTGGGAGGCAATCAGCAGTGGATGAATTCATCTTTAGAGCCGACCCGGCAGCAGCGTTGGCGACTGGAGGTCGAACGGCAGCTGATCAGCGACGCCGTTGTCTCCGTAGCTTACGCAGGCGCCTGGGCGGACAAGATGGGAGTTACCATCAATCAGAACCCGGTCCCGGCACAGTACTGGACGGCGGGCAACGTTCGAGACGAATCTGCGAACAAGTTCCTCTCGACCGCTGTTCCGAATCCTTTCCTGCTTTCCAACTTCGCGTTCCTGCAGACCGAGAATCCCGCTCTCTACCAGTACATGTCCACCCAGAGCTTCTTCACCAACAAGACGATGACCAAACAGCAGCTGCTTAGGCCGTATCCGCACGTGAACGGAAACCTGAAGCAGGATGGAACGCCGCTGGGGGCGAATCAGTACCATGCGATGGTGTTGCGTTTAGAAAAGCGGATGTCCCAAGGCTGGACACTCAACACACACTACGAGTTCTCACACAGCCGCAGCCGGGATTGGCTCGCGACACCGGATCTGGACCAGCTGCCCAGCTGGCGCGAGAACAACGCCTCGAGGCCCCACCGCTGGGTGACAACGTCCATTTTCGAGTTGCCCTTCGGCGCCGGCAAGCCGCTCCTGGATCGCACCGGCTGGCTCAACACGGCTCTCGGCGGCTGGCAGCTCGGCACCATCTGGCAGATGTCCAGTGGCGAAGCGGTCGAGTTCGGCAATCCGTTTTTCTACGGGGACACCGGCGACATTCGCTTGCCGGCCAGCCAGCAGACGAAGGACCGCTGGTTCAACAACGGTTGGGATTACCCGACCGGCGACCCGCGGAACATCGATCCCTCTACCGGCAAGCCTTTCCCGAACAAGCTGTGGCAGACAGACAGCAAACAAATTGCTGCCGGGTATCATCGTACTAATTTCCCGAATCGCTTTAACTGGGTACGGACTGACAAGATCAAGCAGCTCGACGTGAACATTCAGAAATCGTTCCCGATCCGAGAAGGCGTACGAGCCCTCTTCCGGGTCGACATGCTCAATGCTCCGAATCATCAGGTCTTGGGTGACCCCAATACCGATCCGACGAGCGCGAGCTTCGGCCAGGTGACCTCGTATCTCAATACTCCTCGGTACATTCAGTTCCAGTTGCGTCTCGTGTACTAATCGTTCCCAGTGCTCACAGTCAAGGAGGGCGGGTCTTCGCCCTCCCTCCTTCCCGCCCGCCTCCCTGCCGTTTGAACCCGACCGCCAGTTCCGACTAGGATGTTTTCAGGCGGAGCTTTGTTTAGGCGCACCCAAAGACCTGAAACACCAGAAGGACCTGAAGGACGGTTGGTTGCCGGTCCTTCTGGTCTCTCTCGTCCTTCAGGTCCTTCAGGTCTTTTCAAGAACGGTTCTCCCCACCATGAACAACAATATTGTCGTTCTCAAATTCGGCGGCACCTCCGTTGCGACGCCAGACCGGATTCGCCAGGTTGCGGAACTGGTGCTGAAAAAACAGCAGAAGGGGCAGAAGGTCGTCGTGGTTGTCTCCGCCCGGGCCAAAATGACCGATGCCCTGATCGAAGATGCGAGGTCGTTTTCCTCCGATCCGGCCCCCCGCGAGATGGACATGCTGCTGACGAGCGGCGAACGGATCAGCTCGGCCCTCTTGTCCATCGCCCTCAACGCCCTGGGGGCAGCCGCTATTTCCCTGACCGGTTCCCAGGCGGGGATCATCACGGACGACGACCACACCAATGCTCGCATAATCGAGATTCGACCCGCCCGGGTGGTGCAGGCCCTTGCTGACGACAGGATTGTCGTCGTCAGCGGTTTCCAGGGAGTGAGCTTCAAGAAGGAAGTGACCACGCTTGGCCGCGGCGGATCGGACATTTCAGCCGTCGCCCTGGCCTCTGCCCTCGGCGCACAGGTCTGCGAGATTTACTCGGATGTGGACGGGGTCTACGCCGCCGACCCGAATGTCGTGAGGGACCCGGCGAAAATCTCCGAGCTCTCCTACCAGGAGATGCAGGAATTGGCTGAAGCCGGGGCCAAGGTCCTCCACCCCAAGTCGGTTGAATTCGCCAAAGTCAAGGGCACGATCATTCACGCCAAATCGACTTTCGTGGCTGACGGCGAGGGAACCATCATCAAGAATCTAGAGGGGAGGATCAAACCCCGGGTGGTCGGTGTGGCGTCGGAACAGAAAGTCATACTCGCCCGCTGCCGTGACGAGGGACACGCCGGTGTCATCGCCCGACTGGTCGATTCTCTGGCCGAGGCGAATGTTAAGGTCAAGCAGATCTCGTTTTCGGAAGTTGGTGACGGGGTAACGTCCGGCAATTTCATCATCGCCGAGAAGGAAAATTATCACATTGAATCGGTTGTTCCGCGGTTGGAAGCCTCGTTTCCCGGCACTCTGCACGTTTCACGACATCTGGGCGCTATCTCGCTTATAGGCGCCGGGATAAATGACCGGTACGATTTTCTGCGCGACTGTCTGCGGCTCTTACGGCAAGAGGGATTGGGCCCAGCCTCACTCCATACCAGCTCTTTCCGCATCAGTGCGCTCGTTCCCAGGGACCGACTCGACCACGCGGTAAACCTGCTCTACGAACATTTCCTGCGTTCCGAAACGAAAAATGACGCTCAGTCTTGATTTCCCGGCCGAGTTGCGCTACAAGTAATAGCGTTCTGCTTGATCTCTCGAAGAGGCGCATATGACTGAGAGGACCATCAACGACTACGTGCGTCAGAAAATGCGGGAACTTCGGACGCGCAAGAGCATTGGAATTCGAGAAGTGTCCAACGGGACAGGTATCCCTTCCAGCTCGTACTGTTGTATGGAAGGCGGTTACTACAATATCAGCCTGGACAATCTGTTTCGAATTCTCGGAGTCCTGGGCGCCGATATTGGGGAGGTATGGCCGACCGAGGGGGCCGGTGCAGAGGCCGCCAATCCACTTCAGATCCGCCGTATTCAAGAGTTTCGGATCAGCGAGATCATAAATCTGACCGAGGCGGAAGGCGCGGCGCTCTTCTCGATCAACGAGAGAAAATGCAAGGTCCTGCTCTCCCAGAACATGAGTGATTTTCTGCTCGACAGGTTGTGCCTTTATATCGAGGACGGGCAGCAGTTCAACCATGGTCTCTGGTTCAAGAAGCAACTGCGCGATACCTGTTTTATCTTCTTCCTCAAGGGAAAGACTTGTCCTGACCATCTGCGGAAGCTGATCGACCAATACCTCGTAATCTGGTCGAATCTTTTCAGCCAGGTATTGAAGTAGGGTTCTTCAGCCGCGGATCGACCGAACCAGCGCCAGTTCCAAGCCAGACAGGAAGTGCAAGTCCCTGCGTCCGCACATAAGGCTGGCTTTGACTCTCATAAAGTAGTACGACACGAAGAAGAGAGCCATTATCGCCCAGCTTTCCGGCCTGATGCGACCCCACCGCCTAAAGGTTGCCACGTCCCGTCGAAGAGCGGAAGAGAACTCCATGAAGAGGTTTTGCCGAGCGGAGGCGTCCTCCAGAAGCAGGCGGACATCCGGAGCATCCAAAAGCCGCAGAATGCCGGCGACATTCAACTCCAGATTCTCGAGTTGACGAACCTCACTCTCCTCCCAGTGGAGAGAGGAGATATGCTGATAAAAAACATACAGCATCAAGACGGTAAAAGCGGCTAAGAACAGGTAATAGAAGAGCATCGATTAGTTCTCGCTTCCATCGCTTCCCGGCCTACACTTCGGCCGACTCTGCAGATACCCCTCCAGAAAGCTTCTGATCTGCTCGACACATAGCATGACGATTCCTTCGGGCTCAATAAAGAGATTTTGGTAATTACAAATTCGCGGAATTTTAAGCCCACTTGATTTGAGGAGGTTCGCCACGCGTCAAACAACTTTGGAGGGGGATTTAGCGTGGAGAAACGAGTATTCTGATCGCCTTCTCCAAGTCCTCTCCGACCTTTCCTATACGCTCTCTATAATCAGCACTCAGTTCAACAGCCGGCTCGTAACTCCACAGCGAGTACGCGAACACGGACAGAGCGAGAAAGTAGACGAACTGAAGGAAAAACGCGAAAATCTCGAAGGGACTTCTCACAAACAGGAGGCGCGCAAAGTTGACACCTTGAAGACCGACCAGGAGGGAGACCCCCATGAGCATCCCCTTGAGATTCCTGCCTAAACTCACATCCCGCCTCCCGCTGACCCGAGTGTAGACGTAGATCGAAGCGAGTGTCTCGGCAAACAGGGCACCGGCATCGAAACGGAAGAACGGATCCCCGACAGTTATCAACAGCTGGGATGCAACAAGACCCACTGCCGCCCCTCCAGCAACCAGAAAGGGCACAATACTCCCTTTCTTTCTACTTTCCCCCACTGCGTCGACCTGCTTACAGATGTCCCGCAGCACAAGAAGTATAAACAGAGGCGAAATGAGGTTCGGCAAGTTCCAGGCCCAATAGTAGGCAGGCGAGCGAAGACCGCACATGGCTATGATTCCGATCTGCGCTGGGCCAGTCGCAAGGATGAAGCCTATGTAGAGGTAGAAGGCTGGATATCGATGGAAAAGGTGAGCCATCAAACCGCGTACGAGGATCAGCAACAACAGGGCATTCCCGACCACGATGAGCGCGTACGCGGTGAACATCGACCCTAGACTAATACCAAACAATCCATAGATCAAGCGTTTCCTGCAAAGTCAAGAGTTTTTGTAATTTCTGAACATTTTCCTGAAAGGCGTTTGGTATTTCCGAAAAAGCGTGATCAAAGGCATTGGTCCCGGTTAAATTTTAGGGTAAGTGGAGGGTGACCATGTTGATTCTAGTTCTTCTTTCTCTTTTTCTCTTTGGTACGCCCGTAGGCCAGTTTGCAGACCAACCGGCGAATAGTCAGAGCGAATCGCACAAGAATAAGCACCAGCCGAGGCTGGATTTGCCTCCCAACGCCTATGCCGACCCGTCAGACGAGTTCTGCTGCGGACCACAGCCGCCTCCGCCCCCACCTCCGACACGGCAATAGTGAGAACGGAGCGGCTGAACAGCGTCTCTGCCATGTGTTCAGTGCATGAGCAGGCGAATGATGCCCGAATAGCGCGAAGCCTGGGCCGGCAGTTTGATTGAGTTGGTAGGAATCAGATCTTTGAGAAGTTGGTTAAGCCATTCTCGCGAGGTCTCCAGGGAGACGTACGTGAGGGAGAGTCGATCCCCCTCCTCGGAGACCTCGTAGCCGGAAAGAACCGCGTAGAGGGGGTCGGCTTCCCCTCGGAGCCGGAACTTTCCGCTGATGACGCGGGCCGACGAGTCGAAATCCAGACCAAGGACCTCACCGTAGTTCTCGAGCTTGGACCGTATGAACTGACTCACTGTCCATGCCACCGCTTGGTCCTTGAGCTTGCGTAACATCCATCTCTAATTCTAACCCAGCCGAGGCGTAAACTCGCTCAGCCCTTGCCGGCCGATGAGTAGTATCCCTGACGGGCTCGAACGCGCAGGTCAGGCCGGCCCGGCACTGTCACGGATATCTTTCGGTACTCATCTCGGGCTGTGTCCGTCTTGGAAGAGTAATAACCGATCAGATATTGCGCCTGTAAGTCGGCAACGATCATGCGGTAGATGGAAGGCAGCTCCGACCACTCGTCCGGGAGGTAGGCACTGCCGCCCGTTTGGTTAGCCAGAAACTGCAGCCCTTCCTGCCCCCTTCTGCTCAGCGAGTTCAGCCGGACCGAGGTTGAAGCCGGGTTGATGGAATAGAAAAGGCAATCGGCCTTCTGCAGCTCACGAAGAGCTGAGTCCAGCCCGTGGTCCAGGCTGTAGTTGTCCTCGCCATCGGAAATAACAACCTGCACCCGCCGCGAAAAAGGAGACGCTCTTTCCCTCAGGTACCGGGCGGCCGAGACCAGGGTGTCATAGAACGCCGTGGCCTCTCGGGTGGGCGAAAGCGACAGGAGTGCGGCCTGCGCAGTAGCCGGGTCATTGGTTCGTTGTCCCACGAGCCGGGTCTCTGGGCCGACCGTAAAGAGACTCACGAAGCGTTGCGGCCCTACGATCGCCCGCACGAACTCAGAACCCGCCTTTTGCTCGAACTCGAATCGGGTCATTACGCTGCCTGAAATATCGACAAGGAGGGCCAACTCGACGGGAGACTGGCCCGGCTGCTGCATACTCGCGATCGTCTGGGGATGGCCGTCTTCGGTAACCTTAAAGGCCGATATATCCAGGTCTTTGACCGGCTTCCGGCCGCTGTCACTAACGGACACTGGGACCAGGACCAGATTGGACGATACTCGGATGGAAGGGGTTGACGCGGTCACCTCGCTTGCCGGCGCCGGAGATTGTCCCCGGACACCCAGCAGCAGGAGTGCGAGGACCAGTGGTATCAGATGCAGGGATTTCATGATGATAACTCCGGCCACGAGCCAGTCGCGACCTGCTGGAAGTATGTATAAAACAAGGGGGCAAGACTTTGAGTCAGGAAGGGGGGAATTCCTGCTCACCCATCTTGCCCCCTTGGCCCGCAAGAGAACAATGAAGTGTTTCGATCGAATCGTTTGGTTCTAATCTTGTCTTTTCGACAAGGGGGCAAGACTTCCGAGTCAGGAGGGGGGTTTTCCTACTCATCTGTCTTGCCCCCTTGGCCCGCGGACGATTGTCACCCGATCGGTCAGTGCCAGGCGCAATCGTCATTGGATTGTTATTCTTCCTCCGTCTTGTTCTTTGAACCGGTGTCGTTTCCAGTGTTGTTCGTCGTGCCGGTCTTGCCTGAGTTAGACGTGTTCCCGGAATCCTGCCCGAACTGACCCTGAGTCTGGTTGTTCTGCAGGTTGTTCGGTTGCGCGTTATCCTCGGTTCCCGACTGCTGTTGGTTGCCCGAAGTCGGCTGTTGTGTCATTCCGGCACTCACGTTCTGGAGCCCGCGGTTGATCAGGACACGGACCTCCACGCGTCGGTTCTGCTCTCGTCCCTCCCGGGTGGTGTTGTCAGCCACGGGCTGCAGTTCACCAAAACCGAAGGGAGTGATCATCCGTCTCAGAGGCACGTTGTGTTCTTCGGCCAGGTAGCGAACCACGGCATCGGCGCGGTTTTGGCTGAGCCGGCGGTTGTAATTGGTACTTCCGTCAGCCGAGGCAAACCCGACGACCTCGATCATGAAGCCTTTTTCATTCGCTGCCTGCTGGGCGATCTGGTCCAGCTCCGACTTGGCTTCCGGGCTCAGACGGGCGCTGTTCACTTTGAAATTCACGACTCCGCTGTGCTTGATATCGAAATTATCGAGAGAGACTATCCTCTCGTTCGCGGCACGCACGCCGGCGTTCGCCTCGTCCGCGGAAGTCTGGGCCTTGCCTGCGGCACCGACGGCCCGATCAGCCGTCTCCTGGGCGGCCACAGCTCCACCGCGTGCAGCGTTGCTGACCGCACTCAGTTCACCGAGCTGACCAGCGAGTTTCTCGGCATTCTGGTTGGTCTCGCTCAAGCCCCGTTCGACCGGGTTGACTCTTGCTTCAATCGCCTTGGCGGTTCGGAAATCATCCTGGGTGAAGCGGATCTTCTCGGCCATGAGCCGGCCCGCGCCGTCACCCCTTCCCTTAATCTCTACTTCGAGGCCGGGAAGCAGATTGGTTACCGCGTATGTCTTTGCGCCGCGGAACGGATTGACCTTGCGCTCTCTGACCTCGGTTCGGTCGTTCAGGGCAGCCACGACAGACTGATTCTCGCGGGTAAGAATCGTTACCGTATCAGCATCGCGGCTGATCACGTTGCCCTCGATCTCGTACTCCTGACCGGCCGTGTAATTCGCTGTTGCGGTCCCGGCGGTCGCTTGAGTTCCAGCTGTTGATTCTGTTGATTGCGGCTGTCCAGCAGTCTGGGAGTCGTCTTGGCCGGTTTGATCTGCAGCCGGCTGAGAGGAATCGTTTTGATTTTGCTGGTCGGTGTTTTGATTCTGCTGGTCAGATTGCCCCTGGCTCGAGGGCTGGCTTTGCGACTGACCGGGATCCTGTGTCACAGCCGGGTTATCCTGCGTCCGGTCCGGCTCTGCCGACGGATCTTGAGCCATGGCGGGAACGATCAGGAACAGAGCCAACAGGCTCGACAGTAAAAGGTTCGTGATCGTGTTCTTCTTCGATGCTGTCATGGGTACCTCCCTGATTTCGTGTCGTTAATTGATTCGGTTGACTTCGTCAAATTTTGGGTATTTATGTAACTCCAATTCCTTTCACGCCTATCTCTGGTTAGCACGCCGTGTGCCAAGCAGTGAAACTCGGGGAAGCAAAAGCGGAACTGCCCGGAAATACTGGCTCCCCGTCAGTTTGATGATTCAGCCGGCCAAAGTCGCCCTCTCGAATTCTCCGGGAAAAATTCCCCGACATCCTTTCTTGCTTCTGCGTCGGGACCGATTGTTCCGGGTATAATAGTTTGGTAAGAGGTACCGGTAGATCAGTGGCCAGCCTTTTCCGACGTCAAGACCGCGCTCGTGATCAGTTGAGGGGAACCCTTGAACAATCGTACAAAAGTACTTGTTGTGGATGATGAGACCGCATTGCGCGAGGTTCTGGGCATGAGGCTTGAGGACTGGGGATTTGAAGTTCGTCTCGCCTCAGATGGGTTTCAGGCTAAAAACATCGTCGAATCCTACGAGCCCGACATTGTTATCTCCGATGCCGTCATGCCTGAGATTTCGGGCCTGGAATTACTCAGGACCCTGAAGGAAGGGGACGCCGCCCGGCCGGTCATTCTCATTACAGCGCACGGAAGTGTCGACATGGCGGTAGAAGCCATGAAGCAGGGAGCGCGTGATTTCATCACCAAGCCTTTGGACTATTCCAAGCTTCGGGCCGTACTGGGAGCCGCAGAACGTGACTTGAAGGAGCGCCAGGCAGCCCGTAAGCTGGCGTCGCAGTTGGAACGGGCGCCGGGCTTCATGAGCTTCGTCGGAACCAGCAAACAGATGCGAGAAGTCTATGACCTGATCCGAGCTGTTGCCTCAAGTGACGCGTTCGTTCTGATTACCGGGGAAAGTGGAACGGGAAAAGAACTGGTCGCCAGAACGGTTCACGAACTGAGCTCGAGGGTTAACGGCCCGTTTGTCGCGATCAATGCAGCGGCGATTCCGCACGAGTTAATGGAGAGCGAGATTTTCGGGCACGAAAAGGGCGCGTTCACCGGCGCGGTCGGTGTACGAGCCGGATGCTTCGAGTTGGCTAGCCAGGGAACGCTGTTTCTGGACGAAATTGCTGAAATGCCATTGGCTCTGCAGCCCAAGTTGCTTCGCGTCCTCGAGGACGGACGGGTCAGACGACTGGGTGGAAGGCAGGAGTTCGGTTTCGATGTCCGCGTGGTCTCGGCCACGAATCGGGATCCGGCCAACGCGATCAAGGAAGGAAACCTCAGGCAGGATTTGTTCTACCGCCTGAACGTTTTTACGATCCGATTGCCTCCATTGCGCGATCGACGGGCCGACATCCCTCTCCTCGCCCAGTTTTTTCTAAGCGAGTACAGCAGAAAGCACGGCGCCGGAGTTGAAGGGCTTCGAGAAGAGACTCTGGCGATTCTCAAAGAGTATGCGTGGCCAGGCAACGTCCGGGAGCTGCGCAATATGATGGAGAGAGCGGTGATTCTTGCACGAGGCGAGTGGATAGAGCCGCACCATCTTCCGCCCTACATCCAAAATCCCTCTGACGACGCCACTTCCAAGATCGTGCTGCCTGCAAACACGACTGCAGCCGAGGCCGAGAAGGAGCTGATTTTGAGGACCTTGGAAAGGGTGGGGAACAACAAGGCTGAAGCGGCACGTCAGCTGGAAGTCGATGTAAAAACTATTCGCAACAAACTGAAATCATACGGCTTGGAGTGATTGTTCACCGTTACGCCGTTCACCGTTAGGTTCCGGTCACAACCGGTGAACGGGCGAGCGGTGAACGGTGAACCGTTTTGCGATGAAAATATCGACGAAGATCGTCTTGGGTTACGCCCTCCTGATCCTCTTGCTGGTCACGGCGCTTATCTATGAACTCGCGCTCGTGCACCGGATGCAGGTGATCAACCAAAATGTTTCCTCAATGAAGAGCCGGGAGACGCTCTATTCATTGCGCGCCGAGGATATCGGCCAGGTATTTGTCTTCATCAAGAGGCTCCACGCCACTAAAGACCCGGACTATTTCAGCCAATTGGATCATCTCTTTACTGACACCAGCCGTGATCTTCACGCCGATCTAAAGAAGCTGCAGACCGACCGTAAAAGCCAGAACGAAAGCAAGGAGTTCGAAAAGTTCGTTTCGCTCTGGACTCACTTCAGGCGGGCGGAATCTGAGCAAGAGAAGAACTTTGCGGTCCTGTCCACCGCCGAGCTGGACGAATGGCTTCTGAGGGAGACGAAACCGCTCGAAGACCAGCTACAGCGAGTGCGGGCGGCCAACCAGGCGGCGATTGATGCTGAAGTTGAACAGTCGGCGATCGCCGGCGAGAAAGCCGAGTTTGTGTCGAAGGTAGCAGCGGGAATCGCAGTCGTCCTCAGCTTCGTCGTCTCCTTCGTAATCGTCCGTTCAATTTCGCACTCATTGAAACAACTCACGTCAGGCGCGCGCGCCGTCGCACAGGGAGAGCTATCCTATCGGATTGACGCCTCGGGAAACGACAACTTCTCGCAGGTTGCCCGCGATTTCAACTTCATGCTCTCGAAGCTCGACGAGAGGGAGCAGGTGAAACGCGATTATGTTTCCCACGTTTCCCACGAGTTGAAAGCCCCGCTGGCCGCTATGCAGGAAACGTCCCGGCTCCTGATGGAGGGCATCCCCGGCCCGGTCAACGAACGCCAGAAGAGGTTGTTGGGGCTGACGTTGGAGTGCGGACAGAGACTGTCCAAGAACATCGTAAGTCTCCTCGACCTTTCCCGCATGGAATCCGACGCACTGGACTACGACATTGAACGGACGGACCTGCGCGAAGTCATCCAATCGACCTCACGAGAATTTGAAGTGCAAATCAACCAGAAAGGCCGAGCCCTGCAACTTGACCTGCCGACGGAACCGCTTCATGTCAACTGTGACGGGGATCGGATTGGTCAGATCTTGGCCAATCTGATTGACAACGCTCTAAAATTCGCGCCCGGTTCCACTCCCATAGCTATCTCGGCCAACTATCTCAAGGAGTTGCCGGAGAACCTTCCCGCCTCCTGGCGCAGGCACTTCAAGCCCGCTGACGCGCACTTTGCCCTGCTAAAGGTAGCCGACCAAGGCCGGGGTGTCCCAGACGAACAGAAGGATCTGATTTTCGAGAAATTTCACCAGGTTAAGTTCGAGAAGAAGATTGCGGGACAGGGAGTAGGACTAGGGCTGGTGATATGCCGGAATATTGTGATGGCTCACCAAGGAGCGATCTGGGTTGGCGACAATACAGGCGGGGGCAGTGTTTTCTACGTCTTGCTTCCTGCCGAGCAGCCAGGCGTCAAGACGGAAGCAGTCACTCCGATCGACCAAGGACAGGCAACAGAACACGTTCAGCCAGCACGAACGTAAGCCTGGTACCACTCTCGTAAATCACTCCATCATCCTCACTGGTCCAGCCACGGGCCGTTCTCGAGTCATCCCTGAACGGTCTCAAGAGTGAGCTCGTCTCGGCGTCGTTCGGCCTGGCGGGTATCAGCAGCGTCAGTGGTTCGCTGCGCAGCTCGAGCACTTTGTTGTTGAGCACGATTTGCTCAAGCACCATTCCGACTTCGTTCGACCCGGTCTCCTTGTGCGCGGCTGTGAGCTCGGGCATGCGAGTCAAACGCCCGATCACGCGAGTCCCGGCAGGGGCAAGGGTTCGGCCGTTTCGAATGAGCGGCCTGTCCAACTGCCCGATAAAGCTGTCTCCCGCGCGATTGCGGTCCGTTACCTTCTCTCTCAACCGAACGTGCAGCCGCGTTCCGACCTGCAGTTCCATGGTCGGCCGGGACTCGGTCCGGTCCTTAAGCTGACGAAAGAGTGAATCCCCGTTCGACGCTGAGGCCCGACGTTCGCCCGGGGTCACCTGCGGAACGAGCAGTATGAGGACGAACAGACTGACAACCAGCAAAATCATTGATGTCGGGTTGCGAGCCATGCCCTTCATTAAGCAAAAGGTGTGCCACCCGAGCGCGGACGGCACTTTCAACGGCTCACCTTCCGGTTTCGGGGAAAAATTCCCGATTTTCGCCGTACCGCGCCTACGTCGCTTCTACCGGTCCTCTTACAAGGGGGCTTGATGCTCCCATGGTCCTCCGCGACGCCCGTCTTGATCGCGTAGAATTGAAAAGAACCCCCTCTTGCAATCATGGATTCGACAAACGACAAAGAAACAGGTGTGACGACTGCCCTGGTGCCGCGTTCGTTCGTGACAACAGGCCTTTTCGTCCTGGCCCTTTTCTACACGCTCTACCTCGCACGCGATTTTTTTCTGCCGATTGTGCTGGCAATCCTGCTGCACTTTCTGCTTCGCCCGGCAGTTCGCGCCCTCAAGCGGGCGAGGATTGGTGAGCCAATCGGCGCTGGCGTGGTCCTGGCGCTTTTGATTGCCGTCTTCACCTTGGCCTTCTACGAACTGTCGGGACCGGCCAGCCAGTGGCTCGCTGCGGTTCCGCCGGCGCTTGCACGGATCGAAAAAGGGATCGCGCAGCTCCGGGGCCCGGTCCAACAAGTGCGCCGAGCCGCCGATCAGGTGGAGAAGATGACGGCCGTCGCGGCTCGCAAGACGCCCGAGGTGCAGATTCGCGAACCCGGGTTGACTGAAACCGTGTTTGCCGGGACTCGTTCGCTGATCGCCACCCTGAGTGTCATGGTCCTCCTGCTGTATTTCCTGCTCGCCTCGGGAGACCTGTTCCTGGAGAAGACAGTCAAGGTGCTCCCGACCCTCACAGACAAGAAACGGGCGGTAGGAATTGCCAACAACATGGAAGACCACATTTCCAGGTATCTTCTGTCAATGACGGCAATCAACGTGGGGCTCGGAGTGGCGCAGGCCACCGCCATGTTCATCGTTGGGATTCCCAACCCGGTCCTGTGGGGCTTCATGGCGTCCGTGCTCAACTTCATTCCCTATCTGGGCGCAATGGTGGGCAGCCTGACGGTCGCGACAGTCGGTTACCTCCATTTCGGTGAGGTAGGAGGAGCAGCCTTGGCCGGCCTGACGTATTTCGGGATAACCTGCGTTGAAGGTGGGTTCATAACCCCAATGCTGCTCGCCCGGAGGCTGACGCTAAACCCGGTAATCCTCCTGGTCGGCATTATCTTCTGGGGCTGGCTCTGGGGAATTGCTGGAGCGTTGCTCGCTGTCCCGCTGATGTCTTCCATCAAAATCTTTTGCGATCACATCGAGCCCCTCGCTCCGGTCGGCGAGTTTATGGGAAGGTAGAGAGATTGTGATTGGCGAATCAGGGTCCAAGATTCGGGGTTCAGGGTTCAGGGTTCAGGGTTCAGGGTTCTGAGTTATCCCTTTAACCCCGAACCCGGAACCCTGAACCCCAATCGTCATTCGGCCTTCTTCTGAGGGCCCGTGACCCACGTGTAGATCAGGTAGCCTCCGGCGAGAACCAGGGCGATCGGCCACCATTCCTCGACCCAGTCGAGCGAGACGTCGTACTTCGTGTAGGCGAACATGAGCGCACCGAACAGAATCAGAGCAACTCCTCCCAGGAGAGAGCCTCTGGTGCCCGGGGATTGGACGTCTTCGGGGAGCTGGGTCGGGCCGAGCCCGGCCAACATCTGGTTATACAGACTGGCGCGGCGGGCCGCATCCACGATGTTGTAGAACCAAAAGAAAGCCAAGAACAAGCCGGCAAGCGGAACCAGGGTCCTCGCGGCATGGCTCGCCAGAAAAGCGATCAGGCTTGCGACCACCACGATGTTTAGAAAACCCTGCTGATAGTAACCGATGTACACCTGGCCCAGCCCCGGCATCAGAGACAGCATGGCCGCCAAGGCCGGAGACTTCCGACGAGGATCGTCCGGGTAATAGTTCTTTTGATAGTAGCCGGGATACTGCCCCACGCTAGTCGCAGCCTCTCGTCGCGTTTCGGGTCCTGGTTGAACGGGAGTCTGTGGGGTTGTGCTCATATTAACCTCCTTCTGATTGATCAACTTACGTAATCAACTCGTCGCGCGCGTTCTCTGTCTTCACCAGCATTAACGCAGCGTTCTCGGCGCAGGTTCGGTGCGGGAGAGGAATTCATCCTTTTCGAGGCGAGCCGGACGGGCGCTTTTTCTGAAAGACCTTCCCCATTGTCGTACGGACGGCTGTTCCAGCGGCGCCCAGATATCGCCCGGTCTCGCTCCAATACGCCTGGCCGTGCTGGATCACGCCCTCGGCCGTCTCAATCGATTCGGCTGAAAGCCGACCCAGCGACTGCCTGGCACTATACGACGCTTGGATCATCTGTTCGACCTCCGCGTAACACTCGCGGTACGAGGATCCAGCCTTGGCGACTAGTCCTTCCGGTTCCTGGAGCGTGGCAAGCAGCCGGGAACCGGCGTCGTGAACGGGAGAGTACGGGGTACCGAATAATGCAAACAGCAGCAGTGTGCCAAGATACGCCGCTTCCCAGCTGAATCTCGGCCGCTCAAGCAATCGGTGAATGAATTCCCGGAGCCGAGCGTAGGGACCTCTGCTTCCCTTGATCAGCTGCCCGATCAACCCGGCCACGTCCCGGGCGAACGCACGGTCGGGGGTGATCTCCCTCATTTTGGGAAGCAGCCCGTTCAGTTCAGCCATCGTTCGGCACAGCTCTCCGCAGGAATGGCAAGAACCGAGGTGGGACAAAATGAGCTCGTTGTCGAACGGACTTAAAGTCCCGTCGAGGAAGTCGGGAAGTAAACCTGTGCACCGCCTGCAGGCCGATCCGCTGGTCCGCGCCAGAATGGCCTCGGTGAAATCAGGTTGTCCCAACTGCGCATCGTCGCTCTCGCTCAACCGCAGCACCTGTAGCAGACCGCGGCAGGATGGGCAGTTGGAAACATGTTGATCCAATTCGTCGCGTTCCGGCTCACTCAGCACGCCAGCCTGGTATCGTTCCAGCCGCCTCTCAAAACCCGTGCAGTCCATACTCGCCTCTCGACCGGTCGCTATTTCTGACCGGATACCCCTTCCAACGCGATCACCGTTTCGGCCAACTCGATCCTTGCCCGATTCGACCGGGACTTGACCGTTCCCACAGGGACGCCCAGCAATGACGCAATGTCTTGCACCGACATCCCCTGAATTTCCTTGAGGATAATGATCTCCCTGTTCAAATTTGTGAGCTTGCGGAGAGCCCTGTGAACCAGGCGCCTCCGGTCGTCCGCGGCGCACCATTCCTCCGGGCTCTGTTCCTGGCTCGGCAGGTCGCGCATCTCGTCGGCCGCAAGGTCGTGCCCGGGCGGCCGTGCTTTTCTCCGCCGCAGGAAGTCTATCGAGGCATTTCGTGCCACTCGGATCATCCAGGGAAGAAGCGTTTGTCCATCTACGTGGTCCAATGTCCGGTAGAGTCTGACGAAGATCTCCTGGGCGAGATCGCGGGCGTCCTCGGTGTTTCCCACATAGTGATACGCAATGCTGTAGACCCGGCCCTGGTACTGACGAATCAAGGCGGCCCAAGCGAGCTCGTCACCTTCTTTGCACCGGTTGAGTAGCGTTTCGCAATCCATGAACCTGATCCCCGGGGACGGCTGCCAGCCGACTGACCGCTGACCGCTGACCAAATAATAAACGCATTGGTGTCATCTGAGGTTCGGTTTTGCCTTAAAAAAAGCGGTCAGGCCGTAGTAAGGTAGAAGGCTTTATATAGTAGGGTCAGCGATTAGCGGTTAGAAGGTGTGAAAAAATCAAGCGTGTCGACGGGCTTTTATCGTGGCCGGACTCTCCAGAGTCCGGCGCGTGGATGATGGCTGGTTGCACAATGTACGCGCCGGACTCTGGAGAGTCCGGCCAC